>NZ_JH636434.1:2611624-2757718 GCF_000255655.1 Schlesneria paludicola DSM 18645
GCGCAATTCCAAAGAAATTTCGACGGTCCGGTTTTGTGAAGCGTCCATTACCTTCTGCAATATTAGCCGCGATCGACAGGGCGGCCCGATTGAGTTGGTCGCTAAGAAAACCATAACCACGTGGAAACGCTTCGGTGTGCTGGCAAATGGAATCTGCGAAGTCGACGGCCTTCTGATAGACGAGAAGTTTCTCGAATGCGAATGCCATATGACAGTTCCGCGAAGGAAAGAGAAAAAAGCGAGAAAGTAGTGAGTAGAAAGTAGAACGCGGCGGGTCGCGAGTGGCCAAGGCCAAACGGCATTTTTCCGTCAACTCTCTACTTACCACCCTCTACTTTCTCGCCGCTTCATTTTTGAAGCCGTTCAGGCCTCAAAAATGGAGGCGGGGGGAATTGAACCCCCGTCCTGAGATCCCTTAGAAAGAGTATCTACGTGCGTAGTCCGCTGATTAAGTCATTACCGAAGGCTCAACGAACGAGGCCTTCTGGTAACCAGTGTCCCACGAGTCTCGCCCCTAGCGTAGGTCACATTGACCAGGGGCCAGCCTGTATTTACAGGTGACTTTTGGACTCCACAGGCAGGGATTCCTCAGTCACGGCCACACTAGGCAGCCAAGGTCAACGGCTTGTTAGCAGTTGTTTTTTGATCAGCTTTTTACGTGGCCAACTGATCAACCACGGCACGCTACCCAGACCTCGCATGATCCAGTCGAATCCGGTCGCCCCCTTCATCGAATTTCGTTTGCCCCGAACTTGTTCTACAAGACTCAGACTTTGCCAGTGCCGTTAAACGGACAGGAAAAATCCTCGACTTCGAACGAATTCGCGGCATCTCAAGCTCGATGGACTGAGGAATCGTACTCGGTCGAGGTCAAAGGTCAAGCTGCGGCTGGATTTGTCGCGGGCGATCCACGGAACTGCCGTGCAAATCCGGCGAATTTGCGGGATGGGGTGTGGCGCCCGCACGGTCGGCTGGAACCTTTTCGCTCAGAATGCGGCGTCCCTGGCCAATTCGTCTGCCGCGCGGACGATCTGCTGGCAGGCGGGTGAATCGCATTCGGCGGTTCGAAAGCTGAATTGGCGAGTGATTTTCAGGTGGTCGTACAGCACCACCGTGACGGCCGCTTCCTCGGAGATGCTCTTCAGGGCCGACCCCGCCAATGTTTCGGCTGCGAGCGTTAATGGGATCTCGAGTTTTTCGTCGAATGCCAGCGTCTGCAGTCGGGCAAAATCCTTTTGATTGGCATCGCCCAGCAGCACAACGAAACAACGCAGGCCGTCGGCACGGTGCCGATCGACTGTGGCGTTGAGTTGTTTCAGCAATCGGGCGACGTCTGGGCCCAGCTCACGCAGAAGGACCATCACGACCGGGCGATTCCCGTTGCGACAGACGTAGCAGACGGATTTTCCCGAATGAGGCCCCGTGACCGCTCGCACGTAGAACGTCGTCACTTCCGTTCCGACTTCCGGGCCAGACAGTCGCGGCAATCGCGTGTCTTCGGCTCCAATTCGACCGACCTGAGCCAACGCCGCAATTGCTAAGGCCATCACCATTGCCCGACGTGAAATGGCTCCCGATGAGGTGAAGCCTGACGATCGCCTTCGAGCGGCACTTGATAACGTGGGTAATGGATTCACAGAACACCTGCCTGTGCAGAGATGTGGAAAATTCGCTCGAATTCCGTCAGACAGCATAGGCACCTGACGGTTCAACACGAATCTGTCGATCCAGCCTGCTCGATGATTTTCGACCGATTTTCGCTGTTTGTCACAGTAGAAATGTGTTTGACGGGCCACCGTGAGTTTTGCAATTCGCGTTCCGTTTGTTCCAGCATTTCAGGTGATTGAATTGAAGGGGGACAGGACCGTGGTGTTCGCGACGACATTGTGTTCTTGAGTCTGGGCCGAGCCCGTCCCGTTCATTCCACCAGACACCTAGCCAGCTTTCACAATCCAGGTGACTTGGCGGAAAGCTGCTTCGATCCGGTATACCCGCGTTCCGACGCGATTCGCAAGAGGATGTCGACAGCCAGCGATCCTGAATTTCAATTTCTGCGGGCAGCTTGGCGTCCGACGCCTCTTTCGGGCTATACTGCCGTGTCGCAACTTGGGAAGACGGATACGGATAAGCGGCAGCGGCATCGAATCCACTCTCCTCAATCGTAGCGCGGTCGGCATCTGCTACACCGCCTGCACCAATTCGACGACGTAAACAGTTCCTATAAAGTCGCCTCGTTCTGAAGGCACCATGGATACACCGCTTGAAGATTTGTCGTATGTGATCCGCTTCGGCGTGACTCGAATCCTCGGTGAATTCACCGCACGAGGGTTTGGGACGCTGGCTCGCGGCACTGAAGTGATTGTGCGCAGTGATCGAGGCCATGAATGGGGCACGATTCTGTGCACCGCCACCGATCAGACCCGTACGTACCTGGGAGCGAATGACGTGCAGGGGCGCGTCGTCCGTTTTCCAACGCCAGAGGATGAGGTCGAACGCGACAAATCGGTTTCGGCCGAGAAGGCGGCCTTCGCGGGCTGCCTGGATCTCATTCGTGAACGCAATTTGCAAATGCAACTGGTCGACGTCGAGCAAGTCATCGGCGGCGAACGGATGATCTTCTATTACGTGTCCGAACAACGCGTCGACTTCCGCGATCTGGTGAAATGCCTCGCGAAGATGTTCCACGTCCGGATCGAGATGCGGCAGATCGGGATTCGTGACGAAGCCAAGTTGCTGGCGGACTATGGCGACTGCGGCCAGCCGGTTTGCTGCAATACCTTCCTGCGGGAAATGCCGCCCGTCTCGATGAAGATGGCGAAGTTGCAGAAGGCCACGCTCGATCCCTCGAAAATTTCCGGACGCTGTGGTCGGCTCAAGTGCTGCTTGCGTTACGAATACGACACGTATGAAGAGCACCGCAAGGAATTGCCTCCGGTCGGAGCCACGGTCGTCACGAAGCAAGGGACCGGACGCGTGGTGGGGTTGGAACTGCTGGCGCAAAAACTGGTGATCTCGTACGAGGGCCAACGCCAGATCATGACTGACGCCAAAGATGTTTTGACGGTTGTCAGCACGAAGTCACCGAAGCCAGCGCCGCCACCGCGGCGCGATCCCCCAGCCAACGAGGGTGGTGGACGCGAACAACCGGGCAAGGATCAACCAGGCAAAGATCAACCCGGGAAAGACAGGCCACGTCGCGACCAAAAGCCTCGAGAAGAATCGCGTGAGCCTCGCCAAGGGCCTCGCGGGCGACGCGACAATGGTCCGGGCGAACAGCAGCCTCGGCCGAATTCGGAAGGTCCAGCGGCGGGGGACGATCCCACGCCGCAGGACAACTAATCGCCCTTTGAATCGAGGGAACAGGCAGCGCGTCGGCCGCTCGTGGGAAACGCGTTTCCGCAAGGTCTCGAATGAATCGAGTCAGCCGCTCGACTGACGAGGAAATCGGAATCACTGAAGGCATCAGATCGAGGGCGAATGGCGTGGCAGGAGACGACCAAACATCAAAACGACAAATGCCAATGGCGACGTTGGTTGTCGTCTTGCTGCTCATCGGCTACTGGGGCGTGTTGTTTTATGCGACTCACACCCCGCTGCCCGTCGGCCTGCTTCCTGGCCAAACCGATAAAGCCATCCACTTCACGGCGTATGGCCTGCTGGCGGTTCTGATGATGACGCTGCGTGCGACGCGTGGCGCCTTCGGCTGGTACAGCGTGGTGATGCGATGGTTTGTTCTCGCCGCGTACGGAGCCTTTGATGAACTGACGCAGCTTCTGGTCAATCGATCCTGTGACTTTGTCGACTGGCTATCCGATGTTGCGGGCGTGACGTGTGGATTGCTGGCAGTGGCGTTCATCTGCTGGCAATACCGCAAATCCCAGGTCACGTCCGAAACTCATCCAGCGTAAACGGCCTTCCTCGCCACGAAAATCACCGTGTTCCGAACCGTCAGTCGAAACCAGGGAGTCGGCAGCGTGGCGTTCACGATCTCAGATCGTTTTGAATCGGAACGGAGCCTGCCCGCGTCATAGCAGCAGACGGCTGAGACGTTGTCACGCGACGGATCGCGGTTTTCCTGCCGTCGTCAGCACGCCAATTTCGGGCTGAATGCCATGGTAAGTGGCTGGCGAAAACGCCGCTAACGGATATTCTTGGAACACGAGCACTTTCGACGACGAATGAACATCAACTGAATCGAGGAAGAATGCGAATGTCTGACGAGCCACTGATTGCCGTCTTTGTGGACTTTGAAAATCTGGCAATTGGTGTTCGTCACATGAAATCGGGCGCGTTTCAGATCCAGTTGATTCTGAAACGCCTGCTGGAAAAAGGCCGCATTGTTCACAAGCGAGCCTACTGCGACTGGAGCAACTATCGCGACGCGGTTCGCGAATTTCACGCCCAGGGAATTGAGCTGATCGATATCCCGCAAAGCAAGATGAGCGGCAAGAACAGCGCCGACATCCGCATGGTCGTCGATGCAATTGACCTTTGCTATGCCAAGCAGCACATCGATATCTTCGCACTGATCTCGGGCGATAGCGATTTTTCTCCCTTGGTGTCCAAGCTCAAGGAAAACAATAAGCGGGTCCTGGGCTGCGGCGTGAAAAGCTCAACGTCTGACCTGCTGATCGCGAACTGCGACGAATTCATCTATTACGATGACCTGGTTCGAGTGGCACAGAAGCCGGCCGTCGTGGCGCCGAAGTCGGGCGTCAAGAAGGAAGACAAGAAGCAAGAGGCGACCGATCGATTGCTGGAAGTCTTGAATTCGCTGGAGCTGGACTACGATCCTCCGATTTGGGGCTCGATGCTGAAGCAGGCGATCAAACGAGTTCACCCGGGGTTCAATGAAGGTTACTACGGATACGCGACCTTCTCGGACCTGCTGCATGACATCGAAGAGGCCGGACTGATTGAACTCGAATTCGACAAGAATCGCGGCAACTACCAGATCCGAACCAAAAAGAAGGAAGCCAAAAAGCGGGTTCCTTGAAGCGTGGAGACGGACGATCGCCGCGTCGTACGTGCGGATGCAAAAGGCGAGCAGGCACCTTGACGACACGAGGTCACGAACGCTCTTAAGACTTCACGGAGCCGATCCCCGTCGTCCCGACAGGCCGTGATGTGAATTGAGGGAGACGGGGCAGATGACTTCACCGATGATTGACCTGCGCAGCGATACCGTCACAAAACCGACCGCCGCGATGCGGCACGCGATCGCAAACGCCGAAGTCGGCGACGATGTCTATTCGGACGACCCGACGGTCAATCGGCTGGAGCAGATGGTCGCTGAACAGCTCGGGAAAGCCGCGGCGGTCTTCAATTGTTCTGGCACTCAGTCGAATCAGATGGCCGTCCGCGCCCACTGCGCGCAAGGCGATGAAATTCTGATCGACGAATCATCGCATATCGTGAACTATGAAGCTGGCGGGGCCGCGGCGCTCAGCGGGGTCTCGCTCCGAGTCCTGCGAGGACGTGGCGGCCTCTTCGATGTGGCCGATCTCGAGGGAATGGTTCGCCCCGACAATCCGCATTATTCGATTACACGGCTGGTCAGCGTCGAGAATACCACGAACCATGGCGGCGGGCGCGTATGGCCGTTGGCGCAAATGAATCGCGTGGCCGATTGGGCACATGATCAGGGACTCCAGGTCCACGTGGATGGAGCTCGACTGTTCAATGCGGTGACAGCGGGCGGATATTCGGCGCGCGAATTCGTGAAAAATGCGGATACGGTCTCGGTCTGTTTCTCCAAAGGACTCGGATGTCCGATGGGATCGATCCTTGTCGGAGATGCCGAATCCATTCGACGTGCTCGCCGCGCCAGAAAACTGTTCGGCGGGGGACTGCGACAAGCCGGGATGATGGCAGCTGCGGCGATCTACGCCCTCGAACATCATGTCGAGCGACTGGCCGAAGACCATGCCAATGCCCGCGCGTTCGCCGAAGCGGTTTCCACCATTGATGGCGTTCAACTGAATGTCAGTGACGTGGAATCGAATCTGGTGTTCTTCGGAATCGAGCCGAAGCTGGGAACGGCGGCTCAATTGTCGGCATTGCTCCTGAAACGAGGAGTGAGACTCAACTCGATGGGCACGCAACGACTCCGCGCGTGCACGCACCTGGATGTTTCGCGAGCCGATGTCTTGCGCGCGGCGGAGCTGGTTCGCGAGTGTGTCTCGGAAGGGTTTGGCAATTTGAAAGACGCAGCCACCTCAGCCTATTCCGCGCGGTGAACACAAATCGGAGCCCCTCACCGGAGACAGGGCATGACGAAGGCGAGGCGTCCAGCGGGCAATCGCCATTCTTTGATGGCGTCTACCGGATACTTTTCGACGACGGAATCTGATTAAGTGCCTGATTCAAGGTCGTCGCTCCAGGCAAATACACGTCGATGAACATTCCCAAGAGAGCGAACGACGCGGCAACCGCGATCGCGGGAAGGATTGTTTTGCGAACCAGGCGAAATAGCCAAGCCCCATCCGACTTCTGTTCAACACTCCGGGTCAATCCGACCAACAGTACGCCATCGACCAGAACTTCGGCAAGCAAGGCAGGCGCTTGAATCACGAACATGAAACTTGCGAATGTCGCGACGCCGACCGCAATCACGAGAAGCACAACCAATACAACGGGGCCAGCTGCGTCCGCATCGCCAATCCAGAACGACCCTGCCGCCTCTGCTCCGTTCGAGCTCGTCACGGCGTGCGGATGGTCGATCGAGGGAATTGCAGTCGCGCAGTGGCCGAAATCCGCATCAATGACATTTGCGGCTGGCGAATAAGATTTCACCCGGCGCCTGCGGTGGTAAGAAACAAACGAGCACATCATCAGAAGAAAGGTCGCATAGGCAACCCCAACAGAAATCGGGTATCGAAACGCGGTCGATGTCATTCCGAGCGCGTGTAAACAAACCGACGTGAGAAACGCCATCACTCCTGCGATCAACAAAAAGAAGATCATCTGGAGATAGGGCGAACCGCGTTGCTTCAGCAGATTGACGGTACGGTTGACGGCACGATCACGCGGCGGAACGGCTAGATTCATCGAATGGCCCCGATCAATCGAATGGTCGATCGCATTTGCGCAACAGCGTATTTGTCGCCATTCTCCCAAGTTCGGGCAAGAGTTTTTCAGATCTGAATCTGTACAGCAACCTGAGACATGGCGTGATACAGCCAACGATCCGAATCGACAACTGGATCACGCGAATTGCGAGAATGACGAACTGACGCCACCGTCACTGAATGAAATGACTTCGGACAGCGGGGCTTACGCAGCAGCCCGCAAAAGCTTTCACTTTCGTTAGCGGCTCAACTCTTTTTCTTTCGCTGTTGATAGAGCTCGCGAAAACTCTGCTTGGGCATCGCGGGCAGATCGCGTTGTTTACCCCAGGCGTTGAAGCGATTGTAGATCATGAACCGTGGCAGCTTGGGAACAAGCCAGCGACCGACTTTTCCTGCTGTGGTGAACAGCCAGGTATTGCCGAGCAGCACGCGCGCGAACTTCATCGACATCCGTTTCGTCCACGGCAAATAACCACGGACGGCAATTTCACGTCGCCAGGTCAGCAACTGTGTATGCAGGTCAATTTTCACCGGACAGACATCGCTACACGAGCCGCACAGACTGCAGGCAAACGGCAGGCTGTAGTGTGTCGCGGCGTCACGCGACGGTGCCAGAATCGAACCAATCGGGCCAGGGATCGTCGTTTCGTAGCTATGCCCGCCACTGCGGCGATAGACGGGGCAGGTATTCATACACGCACCGCAGCGGATGCAGTTCAGTGATCGGCGGAAATCCGGTGAGCCGAGAATGTCGCTTCGACCGTTATCGACCAGGACAATATGTAACTCGCCACCCGCAACGGGTCCATGGAAGTGAGACGAGTACGTCGTAATTGGCTGGCCGGTGGCCGAACGGGCCAAGAGCCGCAAGAACACGCCCATATCTTTGG
The DNA here is from genome assembly GCF_000255655.1 of Schlesneria paludicola DSM 18645. NCBI lineage: Bacteria > Pseudomonadati > Planctomycetota > Planctomycetia > Planctomycetales > Planctomycetaceae > Schlesneria > Schlesneria paludicola. The sequence continues at coordinate 2,619,585 of NZ_JH636434.1, forward strand.
CACGCGGAATCAGCTTTTCGATCCCCATGCAGGCGATATGAACCTTGGGCAACGACACGCCCAAGTCGGCGTTGCCTTCGTTGGTACAGACGACGAATCCACCCGTTTCCGCAATGGCGAAATTGACACCGGTGATCCCGACACCCGCATTCAGAAACTTTCGTCGCAATTCATCGCGCGCGGCGTTCACCAGGTAAGGTGGATCGGTGGCACCCGCATCAGTGCCCAAATGCTTGTTGAACAGCTCGCCGATTTCTTCACGCTTGATGTGAATGGCCGGCATCACGATGTGTGATGGTGGTTCATTCCGGAGCTGAACGATCCATTCGCCCAGGTCCGTGTCAACGACCTCAACTCCATGTCGTTCAAGGAACGGATTGAGATGACACTCCTCGGTGAGCATCGACTTGCTCTTCACCACTTTCGTGGTCTGATGCCGCTGGATGATGTCATAAACAATCTGGTTGTGTTCCGCAGTCGTGCGGGCCCAGTGCACGACGGCACCAAGCTTCGTCGCGTTTCGCTCGAACTCTTCCAGATAGTCGGCCAGACGCGACATTGTGTGAAGCTTGATTTCCGAGGCGCGCTGTCGCAACGTCTCCCACTCAGGCAGCGTGGCCGCGGCTTTGTCGCGTTTCGAGCGGACAAACCACAGCGACTGATCGTGCCAGTGCGCGCGAGCGTCGTTCGCCACGAATTCGGTGGCATTCTCAGGATGATCGTGATGCAGGGCGGTTGTAGTCATACTGAATTCTAGGTCCTACTGCGGGGTTTCGACCACGCGCAGATTCCGAAAAGCGATATCGGTTGTGGGGTCATGGCCTTGCAGACTGAAATGACCGGGCTGGACGCGGCGTCCTTCGCGAGGATTCTCGTTTTCGGGGCGTTCGTCAGTCCAGTCGACAACCTGAGTGCCATTGATCCATGTTGCAAGATGCGGCCCATCGGCCACCAATGTTCCTGTGAACCAGGTTCGGTCATCCGAGACGACACGTCGAGCGGCCACGCGTCGGAAGATTGCCCCTGTGCCAAAATCTTCGGGAGCAGCCCGATTGCCGCCTTTGATCCCATTCTGAATCTGGAATTCGTATCCATTCGAAGGGTTCGCTTCCGTACCTGGCATCGCGCGGAAGAAGATTCCACTATTCAATTTCTCGCCGTTGGTGATCGCATCGAACTGGAACACGAAATTTCCGGCCACCCGATCCGACTCCAGAAACCCACGGCCATCGAGCACCTGAATTGTCCCGTCCTTGACAGAAAATTTGCTCTTGGAGCCCGGCACGTCGTGCCAGCCTTTCAACGATTCACCATCGAACAAAGGCTGCGTTCCATAGGGCTTGAGAAACAGGTTGCGGAACTCGATATTGCCACCATTCATCTGCAGGCCAATGTGTCCTGTCGTCAGCGGTTTTTCGGTGGTGTCGGTATATTCCAGGACCTGCTCGCCATCGAACTTCACCGTGATCTTCGGCCCTTCCATCCGGACATGAAACGAGTGCCAGTCGCCGTCCCCCAAGACCAGCTTGGAGGGTTTGATGCGTTTGACGAGGCTTGCGGTTCCGAATTCCGGATGCTTATCACACATATTCAATTCGTAACAGTCGATGGCCGGATCCTTGGGGTCAATCGCGGTTCTCAGGAACACCCCGCTATTCCCGCCTTTGTCGACGCGATAGTCAAAACGAAGTTCGTAGTCGGCGAATCGCGATGTCGAGACCAGAAGCCCCTTGTTTTCCGCCTTGCTGCTGTCGGCCTTGATGACTCCGTCGTGAACCGACCAGGTCAGGTTGCTGTTGGATTTCCAGCCAAACAGCGTGTATCCGTCGAAGAGGCGAATCCAACCGTCGGCAATTTCTTCAGGCGTCAGTCGATTCATGCCATCTGCAGACCCGCCTTCGAACGCGAGATTCTCGCTGGCAGTAGTCGTCGTGTTTGGAGCAACCGAAGTCTCTGACGTCGATGGCGAACTGGCGGGAGCCGATGGCTTCTCTGCGCATCCAATGGAAAACGCAGCGATGATTCCGAACAAGCGAGTGGCTCGCGATACGCCATTCATGAATGAAGCTCCCACGACGTAAAAGTGAACGGATCACACGAATCGGTCTGGACAGAGTGACAGTGCATTTCTCATTCGGGTTTCAGAACGCCGCTCACAATGCCCCGCGCGGCCGAGACAACGGCGTCGAGATGCTCTTCACTGACGTAACTTTCCGCGTACAGCTTGTAGATCGCTTCGGTTCCCGAAGGTCGAGCGGCAAACCAGCCTGATGGAGTTGTCACTTTCACACCGCCGATCGGTTTGTTGTTGCCGGGCGCTTCGCTCAATTTGGCCGAGATCGGCGCGTCGGCCAGTGACACGGACGTAATGGCGGCGGGCGTCAGTTTTTTAAAGCGTTCTTTTTCGTCTGCCGAGATCGGCTGATCGATTCGCGTGTAATGGCGTTCACCGAATCGTTTCTCCAGATCCTGATAGTGAAGCCCGGGATCGCGGCCCGTTTTCGCCGTGATTTCGGCCGCGAGTAACGCCAGGATGATGCCATCCTTGTCGGTGGACCAGGCAGTCCCGTCTTTTCGCAGGAAGCTGGCACCGGCGCTCTCTTCACCACCAAAGCCCAGCGTGCCGTGATACAACCCGTCAACGAACCACTTGAACCCAACCGGGACTTCAACGAGGGTGCGTCCCAGGGATTCTGCCACGCAGTCGATCATCTGACTGCTGACGCAGGTCTTGCCCACCCCCGCGGTGGCGGGCCACTGCAAACGATGTTGGAACAAATACTGAATCGCGACCGCCAGAAAGTGGTTGGGATTCATCAAACCCGACGACTTGGTGACAATGCCATGTCGGTCGGTGTCCGGATCATTTCCGAAGGCGATATCAAACTTGTCTTTGAGCTTGACGAGACTCGCCATCGCGTAGGGGCTGGAACAATCCATCCGGATCTTGCCGTCGTGATCCACCGTCATGAAGGCAAAACGTGGATCAACGTGAGGATTCACCACGGTTACGTTCAAGCCGTACGTCTCGGCGATCGGTTCCCAATAGCCCACCCCCGCTCCCCCCAGCGGATCGACACCCAGCCGCAGTCCAGCACTACGAATGACGTCCATGTCGAGCACATTTTTCAAATCGTCGATGTAGGCCCGCGCGAAATCCTGTGCATGGGTCGTGGTTGCTTTGAGTGCGCTTTCATAGGGGAGGCGTTTGATGCTGCTGACGCCCGATTTCAGCAGTTCATTGGCGCGATTCTGGACCCAACCAGTGATATCCGAATCGGCGGGCCCCCCATTCGGCGGGTTGTATTTAAAGCCACCGTCCTCGGGAGGATTATGTGACGGGGTGATCACGATGCCGTCGGCCAGATGCTGCGTCCGCCCTTTGTTGTAAGTCAAAATCGCATGCGAAATCGTGGGCGTGGGAGTAAATCCATTCCCATTCTGAACCATCGTCTCGATGCCGTTCGCCGCCAGAACCTCAAGTGCGGTTCGCTCGGCAGGAGCTGACAGGGCGTGCGTATCTTTCCCGAGAAAGAGCGGTCCGGTAATTCCGTGGGCTCGACGATATTCGGTCAAAGCTTGCGTGATCGCGAGAATATGCGATTCGGTAAAGGTTCCGTTTCGCGACGTTCCCCGATGGCCGCTGGTCCCGAAGCTGATTTGCTGGGCCTTATCGTCGGGATCAGGCTTCTGCTCGTAATAATCGGCGAGCAGTTTGTCGATATCGATCAACAGTTCTGGAGGGGCCGGTTGGCCAGCCAGCGGGTTTAGCGGCATTTTCAATCCTCAACAGGCAGAGACTGAGCTAGTGAGTCGAGCAAGCTGAACGCTATAGTAGCCTCCGCCTCAAGAACTGGGCAGGGATCGCGAATCAAAAGCGATTCGAACCCATTTTAGGCAAAATCTACCCGCACACATGCATTTAAGACAACTTGCCGCACTTCAGACAAATGCGTCAACGTCGAGTGAACTCGTCGAATCGGATGGTGATCGCCTTGCACACGCGACACAGCTCAAAGTCGACCTCCGCACCCGCCAGTGCGTCACTCGTCACCTGCGCAAGAAGGTTACGTCCATTGACTGGGAACGAGAATCCGATCGCTCCATCGTTCGCGTTCGAACCTGCCGTCGTCACCGGAGTTGACGAATCCCGCGGCGTCCCTGCCAAACAGGCCCGACAGGGACGTGCGCGAGGAACATGGCGCGGCGCGTTCATGTTAGGTGTCATGACCATTGCGGTCAGCCTTTCCAGTACCGTCGTCACCGCCGCCGATCTCTCGGAGCACGACGTCCGACTGGCGATTGATCAAGGCAAGAAATTCCTCGTCCGGGAACAGAACCAGAATGGCTCGTGGTCCGCTGGTGTCAGCGGCGACGTCACCGTGGGAGTGACCAGTTTGTCGGTGCTGGCTTTGATCAACTCCGGCATGTCACCACAAGACCCCGCCGTACGCCGTGGATTGAAGTATCTCCGAGAACTCAAGATCGACGACCTTTCCGCCAATGGACGTGAAACGTATCAGGTGGCACTTTTGATCATGGCTCTTGTCGCCGCGCGAGACCGGGTCGATGCCGTCCGGATTGCCGAGTTCGCACGCCGACTTGAAGACGGACAGATCACAAGCGGAAACAGCGGTGCCTGGGCCTATAAGCTGGACAAGGGCGGCCTCTTTACAGGTGATCCGAGCAACACGCAGTTTGCGATTCTTGGACTTCGCGAAGCCGTCGATGCCGGTTATATGGCCAGCCGAGAAACGTGGGAACGCTCGCGGGACTATTGGGAGTCGATGCAGAACCCGGACGGCGGCTGGGGATACTCGATTGGTCCCAGCAAAGGCAGCATGACAGTCGCAGGGATTTCGTCACTGTCGATCACGCAACAAATGCTGAAATCGGACGACGACGTGGCCCCGGACGGGACACCTCCCTGCTGCAACGACGTCGCTCCCAGCAAATCCATGCAGCGTGGTTTGGCGTGGATGTCCGCCAACTTTAGCGTGAGTCGCAACCCCGGCAGCCTGCCGTGGTTCCTGTACTACGTCTACGGCCTTGAACGAGCGGGGCGGCTATCAGGCCAGCGATTCTTCGGGGATCACGATTGGTATCGCGAAGGAACGTCAATGCTGCTCACTATCCAAAACCCTGTCGATGGACATTGGATTGGGACCGGCGAATACGAATCGCACCCGACCTTGGGCACAAGCCTCGCGCTGCTGTTCCTCTCGAAAGGACTGGCACCGGTCTTGATCAACAAGTTGAAGTACGGACCGCCACAACCGAAAAACCTCAACCAGGTGACGACCGAAAACTGGAATCGACATCCTCGCGACGTCCGCAATCTCGTGGAGTTGATCAGCAACATGCCCAAATGGCCCAAGCTGCTGACCAGCCAAGAGGTCGATCTTGCGCGGGCCGTGAAATCGGGCGGCGTCAACGCCTTGGTTCAGGCCCCCGTCCTGTTTATTACCGGACGCGATCGATTGGCCTTTTCGGCAGAAGAAACCAAGCTTCTCAAAGGGTATCTCGAAGAAGGCAACTTCATTTTTGCATGCCCCTCATGTGAGAATGACGAGTTCGAGGCAAGCTTCCGAGAACTCGTGACGAAACTGATGCCCCCCGGAGAAGGTGAGCTGAAACTCTTGCCTCCCGAGCATCCTGTCTATCGCAGCGAACATCCACTGGCCCCTGAAAGCGTTCCCCTATACGGAGTCGATTTCGGTTGCCGTACGTCAATCATCTATTCGCCCGAAGATCTGGCATGCCTTTGGGACTATTGGGCGAAAGTCGATCCCCCCAATCGGAACGTCCAGCTAAAGACCAAAATCATTCGCGCGACGCGAATTGGCGTCAACGTGATGGCTTACGCGACCAGTCGCGAGCCTCCCGACAAGATGCAGGTGCGCGAAGCGAGGTCAGAAAAGGGCGAACTCGATAACATCGAACGTGGCTTGTTACAAATCGCACAGATCAAGCATGAAGGCGGATGGGACACAGCCCCTCGCGCCTTGCGAAACTTGCTGATGGCTCTGAACGATTCGGTGGGCTTGTCGGCCTCCACCAGAACCCGCGACCTGGCGTTGTCCGATCAGAACATTTTTCGGTACCCGATCCTGTACATGCATGGCCGGAACCGGTTTGCGATCCCCGCTGCCCAGCGCGAACAGATGCAACTCTACCTCGACCGTGGCGGCGTGCTCGTGGCGGATTCGTGCTGTGGTGCGAAGCCGTTTGACCGCAGTTTTCGCGAATTCGTGGAAGATCTCTTTCCCGGCAAAAAGCTGGAACGAATCCCCATCACCCACGAAATCTTTTCGGAAAAGATTGGAACCGACATCAAGCTACTCAAGCGACGGACCCTCGAAGGGGGCGAGAACGCGGGGGCAGGAAATTTCACGGTGCGACCTGCCGAGCCGATCCTGGAAGGGATCGAAATCGACGGCCGATATGCGGTCATTTACAGCAAGTACGACATCAGTTGCGCACTCGAACGCCAGATTGCCGGTAACTGCGAAGGCTATTTGCCCGAAGACGCGGTCAAACTCGGGACCAACATCGTGCTTTACTGCATGCTGCAGGATTTACGGCTGAAATCGGGTGATTCCGGCAAGAGCAAGTGAGAAACGGAAGCGACAATAGAACGCGACAGCGTGCCATTCTCCCGCTTTTTTCGCCACGATCGACCGCGATAAGGAAAAAGTGGGAACCGGCGGCAGAAAAAACTGCCAAGTCGACTTTGGCAAACGGCTATCGACTTGTATACTCCCCGCACATCGCGAGCGACTCGGCGACGAATCGTTCTGCCTGGTGGTGTAATGGTAGCACGAGTGACTCTGAATCACTTAGTAAAGGTTCGAATCCTTTCCGGGCAATTCAATAAGTCGTTATCCCGCAAGGACTTACGACGGGACTCTGAGGCGGGTTATCCCGCCTTTTTTGTTTGGTGCTACCCCGGTGCTACTTTAAAAGTAGCAAAAATTCTCGTCGGCCTCTCGCGGCTTTGAAACGCTTGACTAGATAAACTCTCTGATTCAAACCCACAAACGCTGCTCGCCGACCCGCTTTTGTATCGTACGATGCAAAAGAGTTGGCCTTGAAAAGCAAAAGCCCCGTCAGCCATCTGGCTGGCGGGGCGAGGCGTCCATTGCGCTCATGCGCGAAAGCGGACTGCCGAACGCCTTAATTCACGGATCGTCGCCGAAAAACGTATATCTCCCGGCGGTCTTGGATTGGATCGAGAAAGCGCATGCTGACGTCAAAATGCAGTCACGATCATACTTAATGGGCGTCGTGTCGCAGGCTGAACTTCACAAACAGAAGACCGCCAGCCAGAAAGCCGCAGCAGCCAAGAAGCCGTGGCCGAAAAAGGCTGCGAAGAAGAAGGCGGAGTGAGCGACAAATCGAGTTGTCACCGATCCCACAATCTGCCAGAGTACAGACACTGCGTCTTGTTGGCTTTAGCGGGAGTGTCGGTATGGAAAAGCTTTTCAGCGGCTGGAAACGCAAGCTGGGCGTCGTCACTCTGCTCTTGGCGTGTGTGTTTACGGCGGGGTGGACTAGAAGCTTGAGCATCGCCGATCAGATCAATCTGCCAACACGCATTTCAACCAAGTATCACATAATTGAGTCCGTGAATGGCTCATTCCGTTGGTGCTACTTTGACTGTTTCACGAATAACGTTCATTGTACAAGAATCAGATGGATGACTCATCTTCGCAGCGAATGGCCCGGCATCTTCACGTTTGACGCTCCCGAAAATGACTACGTTCCTTTCGAAATGAAGTTTCGATTTTACGATTGGCGATTCCGACGATGGGGATTCGGAGCGGGAAAGATCAAAGCCGACGAGATTTCAATCGCTAATATGTCATGCTGGTTTGCACCCTACTGGTCCGTCGTTTTCCCACTCACAGTACTCTCCGCATGGCTGCTACTCTCTAACCGCGTCGAGCCAAGCAAGCCGCACCACTGGTCACCACCGCGAACTGAGGACCGAAATGTGAGCTACTTCAAACCGTGGCAAAGGAAGATCGGCGTGCTGACGTTGGTGGTGGCATGTTTGTGCATGGCGGCGTGGATGAGAAGTTTCATCACGTTTGACGCCTTGTATGCCCCAAGTGGCCAATTCATATCATCCAACGGCGGTATCTATGGCGAGTTGAGTGTCGAAATGCTTCTTGACTTCAAGTTTAGCTATGCTTCGACGGATGCAAATGTTAAAGGAAGGGATTATTACAATGATCCCAATATGGTACGCAAGTTTTGGCATTGGCGATTCTTCGGCCTTGCGTATGGCTTCCAACCCGCAGACCGAGAACAGGCCATCCTTTTTATTGTCCCATACTGGTCGCTCGTCATCCCGCTAGCTGCGTTGTCTGGCTACCTGTTCCTCAGCAAGCCCCGGTCGCGATCGACAGCCCCAGAAAACCAGCCCGCGTAAGGTTGTCTCCCATGGGAGACAAATTACCTGCCAGCGAACGTCAAGCCAGAGCACTGGCTGCCTGTGCCGACAATGACGAGACCCGGGCTCACGTGTGGTCCGCAGTCGTCGCCGAATCTGCATTTCCTTCCCGCCGCCAATCTGGCAAACTCAAGACGCGTCGTCTGATCGTCTTTTTTGACAGGGAATCGTTATGCGAGAGTTGTTCCGGTGCTGGAAACGCAAGCTTGGCGTCGTCACATTGCTCTTGGCGTGCGTGCTTACTGTTGGGTGGATGAGGAGCAACAGTGGCGCGGATCTCCTCAGCATCACTTGCCTGGGGTCGACAGTCAAGGAGTGTCTTGTATCGACGGATGGTCACTTGGTCTGGATGAAGGCCGCATATGACAGCACCACACCAAGCCTGTCACTTGAATTCCCCGCATTCGAATTTCCCGCACATGGACGCCTCGGGCGCGATCACATCCTGGGTGATAATTTTCTTCGAAATCCCAACATTCACTGGAGCTGGCAACTGGGCGAATTAGGAAGCGGTGACGTTCTGCTTCAGAACCCCTCCATTAACTGCTGGATCGCATTCTTAGCATTCCCATACTGGACCCTCGTCATTCCGCTGACCGCGCTGTCCGCCTACCTGCTGCTCAGCAAGGCACGAGTGAAAACTCCAAGTCCAGAAGACCGGGTTTGACGAATTCATCAAACCCGGTTCGACGCGGTGATCCGATCATTTGCCCATGCTCCCGATCTGATTCTGGTTGAACTGAGCCGACTTCTTAGACGCTACCCCCTGTCCCCGCTGTGCGGCCGCGATCCGCTGGACGCTGGCCAATCCTCACTTGCTCCCCACTCTGCGGCCTGCCAGACTACAGACAAACCGTCACGAGTCTTCCGCGAGCCAGATCATGCGAGAGTTCTTCAGGGGTTGGAAACGCAAGCTGGGCATTATTACGCTGGTGATGGCGTGCGTATTCGCGTCAGGGTGGATGAGAAGCGAATTCACGTACGACTTCATCATCGTTTCAACGCGAAATGCCACATATAAATCGGGATCGCTATTCGGCATGTTACGTTTTAGTCGCGTAACTTTATTGAACCTATCTCATCTCAATCAACCGGGAAGTTCATCCACTGGCAATCAGGTCGAGTAGCGTCCATAGTCGGCCCCCAAATTGGTTTCGGAGATGGGTACAACGTTGAGTTTCACTGGGAATGGAATGGTTTCAGTTGTGGTAAAGCAACTCGCGGGAATGGACGATATGAAGCTTGCACCATCCCCTACTGGTCCCTCGTCGTTCCCCTGACTCTACTCTCCGCCTACCTGCTGCTCAGCAAGCCACAGCGAGTGGGGGAGCTATGCGCGATCATTACGCCTGCTTAGCTTCCCAATGATGATTTCCCTGCGAAAATCGAAGGACTCGATTAATGCGAAATCTACCGAAAGCATTCATCGTCATCTCAGGTGCCTTGCTGATATTTGCCTGCGGATGGTTAACACCTAGGTTTGAATTTGTCCGCGCCCTAATGGCAACAGTCTTGTTTGGTTTGCCATTTGTCGTTGCATGTGTCACGCTTTCTAGAAATAAGCCAATCAAGTGGCACGAATACATATGCTTCGCTGGGGCCACCTTAGTTATTCAAGGCCTCATGATTGCTCTTGTTTGTAACTGGTTCAATTTAGGCTTAGACAAGAAAATACAATTTGAACGCAACTTCAACGTCTTTCGGGCCCGACTCAAGGAGAACCCAGAATACGGTAAGATCGAAAGTTATTATGAACCTCGCAAAGGAGGGCACGTAACCTTAAAGGGAGAAGTCAAAGATAAAGAATCATTCGATCGCCTCACGCTGCTACTGCAAGGCTTCCTGTTGTGCCAAGATGTAGGCATCGGCTATGGCGATCTTGTTGAGTACCCAGGTAAGCCAAAACGTGATAACAAGCTTTAGGTCTAGGAGAATTGTAACGAGTGCCCCTCGGGCGATGATCACGAAAAAAGGCCCGCAGACTCACGCCCACGGGCCTCAAAACCGCCAGCCAGCTACGCAGCAGCAATCCGCGATTCAGCATCGTCGATAGCCCTGCGGACAACGTCCATCAGCGGAAACGCTCACTCCTGCAACTTGACGATCACACGCATGAGGAGCAGCTTGAGCGCCTGAATGTCTTCCGGCTTCGTGGCTTGCTCGTCGAGAGCCCGCACACAATCAAAGGTCCGTGAAAGCTCCTGGCACGATGCCAGCAGCCCCGCATGGGTTTCACGGAAGGCTGCCAGTGCCAGGGCGTTTATGTCGACGGGCGTTTGTTCGGTCGGTTCGTTCATGCGTTCAGGCTCCAAGTCCAAGATATTTGAGTCGTTTCGCGATGTCATCGCGTTGTCGCTGCCGTTCGAGTTCTGCATCCCGTTCCCCGTTCGCTCCCTCTTCCAAATTCAGTTGCCGAAGCCTCGTTGCGACCGCCTGACGTTGACGCTCAAGATCTCGGCTTAAGATCGTTCCGTCGCTGTTTCGAATGCCGGTCGTTGTCGACACGTAAGCCGATTTTTCGACCGGGCTGACATCAATGAGACGCTGCAAGTCGACGAGCATGCGGACTTGTTTGTCGCCTTCGGTTTGCCAGACAGCCCCGCGCGGGCCGGTCAGGAATTGGAAGCTTGATCCACGAACCTGACCAGACTCGATTTTGTGAACGAGGTCTGAAGGGTTTGTGACGTTCGGAATGTCGGCCTCGTAAAAGAGCCCCACGTCGTCCGCTTTGATGCGACACGTGCCCGCTTTAGTTGAGCCGATCTCATATTCAGCCTTGTGGTTAAACCGACACACCACATTGTGCTTCTCGCGGATGGCTCGATCGAATGCTGTCGGAGCAATCCGCTCGACGCATTTGTCAAACAAAAAATATTCACTGCCAGGATCGCGCGGCTGATACCATTTGGCAGCATAACCACAGATTACCCGCTTGCCGCCTGAACGTGTCTCGACGCGAATATCATCGCGACCAAAAACACTCGTGCGGCGCTCGATATCAAATTTCAAATTGTCTCCGCTCAAAGACAGGCCGGTCGACAGACCGGCCTGTGAACTCACGATGTTCAGATCCTCGACCTGGCTCGCAATGCGACCGCCAGCGAATCCCGCGTCTCTCGCAATTCGAGCTCCAACAATTTCAGCTCGACTTGTGAACCGGAATCACGTCTTTCCTGCAAGCCAGAAATCAACGCTTCGAGGCGTTCGACTTCGGCCTGTTGAAGCTTGCTGTCGTCGAGGACGACAGCGCTCGTTTTCAAATTCTCGGTTGCACAGTGACCGTTCGAACGATGAGACCGTCATGCGTTAAGCTTGTTTCTGTTTCACGTCAATTGGTTATCGCTTTGCTTTCAGTAGAATCTGACTAATCGATTCCAGTGAGCCTATTTTCATCGCAAAACGCAACCTCAAAGAAATGGAGCTTAAAGTTCGCGATATGGATGTGACGTATCCCGTCAAGGAACAAATGCTGTTTTGCAATTGCTCGGGATTTGGCTTCGATAGTACAAACGTTATGATTCGGTGGGTTCAGATTCCCTACTGGTCGATCGTCCTGCCGCTGACACTGTTCTCCGCTTGGCTTCTGCTCAGCAAACTGCGACCGCGTGCAGCCAAAGTATTAACATGACCTACTTCAAGCCGTGGCGACGGAAGTTTGGGGTTCTCACGCTGTTGATGGCGTGCGCATTCATGGTGGCGTGGGTGCGAAGCAGCGCTGTTCATGACCAGGCGACCTGCTGGCATAGACCATCTTCACACCATGTCGTCACGTCGGCAGACGGATGCTTTTGTTGGATTCACACAAAAGACACATCATTTCCAAAAGCTTTATTTAGACAACGGTTTTCTTGGACAGCGCATGAAAAACGAGGTTTTGTACCGAACAGACTGGTGCCGTTACAAATCGTCAAGCGAGAATTACGATGGCCGAGTGCTGGCGTTTATATTGGAACGGGGAATTTAGAAACACGGATGGGGCATTCAACAAATATCAACGCGATGAAACTTCCCTACTGGTCGATCGTCCTGCCTCTGACACTGGTCTCCGCATGGCTGCTACTAGGCACGACGCCACCCAGCAGAAGGCCAAGTAAGTCCGGTATTCCGACCTGCCAGGAAGGAACCCAACCGTCTAGAACTCGCGGCTTGTGACCGCTTGAGAGTACAACGGGACGATTTGCGGTTTGTCGCGTAGCTCCTCGTTTCTTCGCAGCTCATCGGTCTCTTTTTTGAGTTGTTCGACCGTTGCCTTTAGTCCAGAGAGTTCGACAAACGTCGTGGCCGCCAGCACGGAATTCGCGAGCGTGACAACGACCAATAGCATGACCCATCGAGAGTTCTTGTCAGATGCCATTCTGTTTTCCCCCAGTGAGTTTCGACGTCTGGCCCAACTCAGGACATCTTACCTCAAGGGACGCACCCCTTCGACCTCATTTTCAGAACGTCGATCGATAACTCAGAACTCACCTTGAACAACTCCCTTGTCCCCCTCGCTTCGGCCTGCCAGACTACAGACAAACCGTCACAAATCGCCCGTGAGCAAAATTATGCGAGAGTTCAGGGGTTGGAAACAGAAGCTTGGCCTCGTCACGCTGTTGATGGCGTGCGTGTTTACTGCGGGATGGGTCAGAAGCGCAGGAAAAGTTGAGATCATCATTTTCAACAGCGCGTGGCCGGGGCACGCAATTCTTTCCGGCTGTGGTCGATTTCGATTTCTGAAACTGGGCAACCATTCGATTGAGTTTCGTGGATCACCCCCTGATACAAAGGTCATCCTCACTTTTTTCGATTGGTTGCCAGTATTTACTGAAGGCCCTCTAGCAGTCGAACGATTTAAAGGCGACCTCTTCGAGGCATTCGATAAATCTGCAGGGGAATCAGTTCCGATGCTGTTGCTCCCCTACTGGTCGATTGTCCTCCCTCTCACTGCTCTTTCAGCATGGCTGCTTCTCAGCAAGCCACGAGCGAGAACGCCAGTTCCAGAAAACCGGCCCGCCTGTGTTTGTGCGGCAATGCCGCACAAATAATCGTCCCATCGAACGAGCGATTGACCCGCATTCTTGCCAGATGTGCCGACAACAACGAGACCCGCGTTCAAGTGTGGTCCGCAGTCGTCGACACTTGCTCCCCACTCTGCGGGCTGCCAGACTACAGACAAACCGTCACGTCGTCTTCGGCGAGCCAGATCATGCGAGAGTTCTTCAGGGGTTGCAAACGCAAGCTTGGTGTTGCGACGTTGCTTATAGCGTGCGTGTTTGTGGCCGGGTGGGTGCGGAGCTTTAGGATCAACGATGGTCTTATGGCTGTTTTTCGCGAGGGCTCTTCGGAATCCGTAATTTCGTTTCAAGGCCGCCTATACTGGCAGACCGTGCAAGCGGATGTGGAATATTTGCTCGCAAAGGCTAAAGGCAGGAGGTTCACGTGGGTAAGTACGCACGTATCTGAGCCAGAGAAGGGATTGGAATTTTTGCCTCCAGTGATTTGGAGCTCGTTCGGGTTTTCTAAGCGAGAACTATCAACTCCAGGCCTCAGAATGGTGATGTTTTCAGGCCCCTACTGGTCGATCGTCATCCCACTAACTGGTTTGTCGGCCTGGCTCTTGATCAGCAAGCCACGACCGACAACAGCGAAGGCACCAGTATGAGCTATTTCAAACCGCTACGCCGCAAGCTTGGTGTCGTTGCGCTGCTGGTAGCTTGTGTATTTGCGGTTGGATGGGCGAGGAGCCTAAAACGGGACGAGGTCCTTAACCTTAATGCGCATCGCTCGAACTTTGCAATTAGATCGTTTGATGGAAGAATTCAGTTCCGTCGCTTTGGCCCAAATGACGCCCGAGAATTCGTGTCGTGGAACTCAATGCCGCCTCCTAAAGAGAGGTGGATGCTTGCAGAATACATCGTCGACGACTGGCGACATTTCAATCTGACATGGAGAAACGACTTCTTTAGCAGCTTTCACATTGGCACTGGCACCCACAAACGGATGTCAAGTCGCCACCTAGATCTGTGCACTCTTCCGTATTGGTCGATCGTCATCCCCCTGACCCTACTTTCCGCCTGGCTCCTGCTCAGCAAGCCACGACCGACAACAGCGAAGGCACCGGTATGAGCTATTTCAGGCCGCTACGTCGCAAGCTGGGCGTTGTGACCCTGCTCATGGCGTGCGTCTTTGCGGTTGGATGGGTGAGAAGTTTTACGGATACGGACTCCATCATGCTTTGTGAAACGAATTATATTCCGGCAAGTTGGAACATCCGTGCGGGATGGTTGAGATCGTACCAAGGACGAATTGAACGAATCGCCAGCTTCGCTGTGGGTAGTCACGGTATCCCTAAAGCTTTCTCGGGAGAATGTCTCTGGCATGTCCCCTACTGGTTGATCGTCCTCCCGCTCACACTGATTTCGGCATGGCTGTTCTTCAGCAAGCCTGACATGCGGAAACCATCATCAGACCCAAAGAGCCACTACCATGAGCGAATTGAAATCGCCTCGACGCGCGCTGGGCGTGATGACGCTGGTGATGGCGTGCTTGTTTGCGGCGGGGTGGATCAGAAGTTCCACGACCGTTGATTGCCTCTTCCTCGATTCATCGCTGCTAGGATCACATTGGATCAATTCGAAGAGCGGAGAAATCACGTGGATCCGCGCCAATCAACGAATTATGGGCTGGCCCGTGTTTCAAAATTCGCGGACAGGAATCAAGTACTCTGCGGGCGCGAACAACGTACCGATCGGTGACCAATCCGAACCACAATGGTTTCGTCAGATTGCAGGGGAAATGGCCGTGGCACCAAACCGCTTTGTCAACATGAAAGGACTCGGTATCGCTCACCAAGTGATCGTCCTCCCACTCACGCTGATTTCCGTGTGGCTGTTGTTCAGCAAGCCTGGCAAGTGGAAATTGTCGGCAGTCGTCGGGATTAAATCGCAATGACTTACCTCAAACCATGGCGACGAAAAATAGGCGTGGTAGCACTGCTATTCGCGTGCCTGTTTGCGGCGGCGTGGATGCGGAGCTTAACTCACCATGATATGACTCAAATCGGAACGACATTCGGTGCCGAATCCTGTTGCGAGGTCGTTGTTCTTTACACAGGTCCGTGGTTGCGTGATGACCAGGGATTTTGGGTCAGCGTGCCGATCACCGAACCGAGAAGGATGCTGCATACAGGTGAACGTTGGATTTCTGCAGGTGAGTCATGGCCTAAA
Source organism: Schlesneria paludicola DSM 18645 (assembly GCF_000255655.1). Lineage (NCBI taxonomy): Bacteria > Pseudomonadati > Planctomycetota > Planctomycetia > Planctomycetales > Planctomycetaceae > Schlesneria > Schlesneria paludicola. Next base: position 2,635,251 of record NZ_JH636434.1, read on the forward strand.
GGAAGAAACTGGCCGTTCGAAGTGATCGAGGTTCACAAACCAAGTTCGAGCCAGTCTCCGACGCATTTATGCTACAGAATCGGAATGGAGTACTGGGCAATCGTCATTCCGCTGACACTATCCTCCGTGTGGCTCCTGCTCAGCAAACCCAGACGACGAAGTCGTACATGAACACCAATGGCCCAATCGCAATAAGCGACTTCAAGTCTTGGCGACGAACGTTGGGAGTTGTGGTGAAAGCGGTGTAGTTTTTTGTGCCGACTTGCTGCAGGCACGAATTGACACTCACAATGATGCCGCCGAATGAAATGGGCGGTTGAGGCGAAGAGCGTGCAATTGCGAACACCTCAGAATGCGGGAGATCTCATGAAGAAACGTCCTGGCTTTTGCGGCTTGCTTGCGTTTGGAATGATTCTGTGCGTAATTGGCGTTGTCATTGGAGTCATCGTCTGCTGCGTCGGATTGAGTTCGTTTCAGTCCAATCGCGAAATCGCAGTCGTCAACTTTGTCATCGGGGGATCACTCATCGCGCAATCTCTGGTATCACTCGGTGTTCTGAATGCTCTGATTTGGATTGTCGACCGACTGTTAGAGCCGCAAGTCGACTCCAGCGAGCGCAGCGAGTCCGAGTCGACTCTACTTGAGCTCCCCCAATTCGAAGAACGCGATGGAATCCCGAACAAGCCCGTGTTGAAACGGCGTCGATTCTGACGGCATTTACAAGTTGAGGCGAATACGTGATGTGGCCCTTTTCTCTCCAAACAAAACCCAGCCCTGTTCCGACAATCCGTTGCGGCGACATCGTGATCCATTGGAATGAAGATGAATATTGGGAATTTCGAGCGGATGGAATTCTTTACACGCTCTTCGACAACCCGACATTCACGCCTTCACTGCTGATTCAACTGAACGACGTGGCGCAATGGCTGACGGAACTCAACCCTGAAATTGACCGTGAGATTCAACGACACCTCGACGGTTGGTGTAAATGGAATGGCGAAAAGCACATCGATGGCATCGATGTTTCATGGCTGGCCGAACGAAACGAAATCGACGTGAGCTACGTCGGAAATGAAGAATGGGGCGATCTCAGCGTGAACATCGTGATCACCGACGGAAAGATCACGGGCACAGATTCGGGTGACTGATCACAAGTCATCCCTCCGTCATGACTAAAAAAGAGAGGAAACGCCTGCCCCGGGAAAATGTGCCTGCCGCCCGTCTGAGAGCGGCGATTGCGGTACCGATCTGTAGCGCCTGGGTTGGGGTACCCGCCGGGACGTACAGGCCCGAGGAGTGAAAGCGGTCGACCGGCATTCATCGCTCCGCATGTCGGCAACGCCCAGGTTCTCGACGAGAAATTCGTTCACGGAGTTGCATCCACACAACACTAGTAAACATTGCGCCGCGACGGCAAAATACAGACATATCGTCACAAGTCCCCAGGAGCATCAAAACATGGACGACCTCTTGCGGCTCTTGGGGATGCTCCTCATTCCCGCGTTGCTGGGAGGTTCGTTTGCTCTTTCGCCGTTGATTGCCATGAAGAAGGGATACAAGCCCTGGTTCTGGCTGTTCGCGTGTGGGCCGATCGGATTGGTCACGATCATTTTCCTGCCTCCCTTGAAATCGGCAAAAGACCCCGACGAGTACGAGCGGCTGGAGAATCGAGCGGACTTCATTGGAGCCGTTCTTTCCTGGATTGCCATCTTTATTTGTTCAATCCCAGCGGCCATCGCCGTGAATCAAGCGATCAATCAATCTCGCTCCATCGGGATTTCTGAGTGACAAAGCTCGTCAGCAAGCACCCTGAACTTGCACATAGGATCGAACCGCATGCGCGAATTCTTCAAAGATTGGAAACGCACTTTGGGAATCGTCACGCTGCTTACGGCATCTGTTTTCACGGTTGGTTGGGTGAGGAGCTTCCGGAATCGAGAATCGCTCTACTTGCCCCTTTGGCAAGTGCGAACTGCCGTGATTTCCGTCGATGGAAAACTCGGCATCTTCCAATCCCACATTAACCATCCGGAAAGCGGATTCGATTGGATCACACTTCCGATCGCTGCCGTTTACGGCCAACAATCCGTGGATGCCGAAGCAATTTTCAATGTCGTGCCGGGAAATGGGAATGAATTTGAATTGCGATTTCGATTCTCCGGCTTTGACCTCGGTCAGGTTCGCCCCGGCTCTGCCCCCCATCATTCAATACCATTTATCTTCGTCCCCTACTGGTCGATCACGATCCCGCTCGTTCTGCTCTCCGCATGGCTGCTGTTGAGCAAACTGCGTGAACCCAACCCACGCGCCACAATCTGAGGCAAGCATGTACGGATTCAAGCCATGGCGACGCAAACTGGGCGTCCTGGCGCTCGTTATCGCATGCGTGGTGATGACGATGTGGCTGCGCACTCGAAATCTTGACGATCGATTCACACTAATCTGCCCGAAGGATTCACTTCTTCCAAGCTTTTCCGTGATTTCGAGCGCCGGCGGAGCGCATTTCTATACATATCAACAGACAGGACGTGTCTTCAGAACGGAATATGGATCGGACCATCCGGAATCGATCCGCGCTCGAAAGCGGCAAATGGACTATTCACGCAACGCCCGCAACAAGATTGTCATCCCCTACTGGGCAATCCTTGCTCTGTTGACGTTCCTGAGCGCCTATCTGCTGGTCAGCAAGCTACGTCCAGCGGAGACACAAACCGCTGCTGGTCTACCGATTGAGGGAGTTTGAGGCATGCGAAAATTCTTCAGCGAATGGCGAAGGAAGTTCGGCGTTCTGACGCTCGTGATGGCATGCGTGTTCACAGGCGCATGGGTCAGGGGATATACGACGTTTGATCGTGTGACAATTGCTGGTCGAGAAACGTATTCCGTGCTTCACTTCAGCAATTGCCGATTCGGGAACGGTCTTGGAGTCTTCTTTTTTCATGGCCGAATTGCGAATGGAAATGCCCCACCTCGTACAGGATGGGTTTCACACACCTACGAATTGACGCCGGAACAAGTTCAGAAGCAGGTTCAGGAACACGCCGCTTACGCAACCTCTCCTGAAGCGAAAGCAGAGGGATTTTGGACGCGAAACGGGTGCGGATTTCTGATTGGGGGAACTGAGACGTCGTCGGAGGTCGCGATTCCTTACTGGGCAATCGTGAGCGTTCTCACGGCGTTTTCCACGTGGTTGCTCCTGTCAAAATCGAAACCTTTTGCGGGTCGAGGTTGATCGTCTGGGCGAGCTTCTCTTGGAGCATCATGTCAAAATCTAGCGGCATTTTCCGCACGCGAACGAGACTTCGTGCTCCGCAATTCGCTTCGTGTGACCTGTGAATCCTAGCTCTGCAACGCCTCGTCGCCCCAGCGGAACTCTTGCCGTCACCCCGTGAACTCGTCATAAGAACGCCGATCCATTCAAACTCATTCACTGCCCGATTTTCTGCAGTGAATCGGTGGTTATCGAATGCGGTCTCTGACTGCTCAATGACGTCCGTGCGCATGGCACGAAAGTCGTGCAACTTATGCCGAGCGGTCAGAATTCGGCATTCAATTCGAAACAGGAACGCCCCGTGTACCGACAGTTCAGCCTCGCGATGACCGTGTTTGCTTTCGCCGCCACGCAGAGCTTCGCGCAATCCCACTTTCATTTTTTTGAGCCGGTCCACCCGCCACGCAACATTCAAGTCATGGTTCATCGCGGGATGGCGAAAGCAGCTCCCGAGAATTCCGCCGCCGCAATCAAGCTGTGCACGGAAGACTTTTGCGAATGGGTCGAGATCGATCTCAGGCTGACAAAAGATGGTCATCACGTCGTCATCCACAACGAAACGGTCGATGCCGTGACCGATGGAAAAGGACGGGTGGCCGAGCTGACACTCGAAGAACTGCAAAAACTCGATGCGGGCTCATGGTTCGCAAAGCGGTTTACGGGAACTCGATTGCTCACCTTGCCCGAAGCCCTCGCACTCGCCAAAGGCAAGGTCAACTTGTATCTGGACTGCAAACAGATCGACCCCAATCGGCTGGTTGATGAAATCGTCGCGGCCGGGATGGAACAGCAGGTCATCGTTTATGACAGCCCTGCCGTCCTGGCAAAAATTAAGGAACGGTCGCAAGGGCGTGTTCCTGGGATGACCAAATATCGGCCCCAAACGATGACGATCGAAAAGTTCCTTAAAGAGGTCGGTCCAGCGGCAGTCGAGATCAATGCGGACGAAGTGACCGCCGAACTGTGTCAGCAATTCCATGCGGCAGGAATCAAAGTGCAGGCGCAGGTCCTGGGCGAGAAGTCTGACAACGCCGCGGTCTGGGCCAAGGTGATCGACGCGGGTGTTGATTGGCTGCAGACGGATGATCCCGCCGGTCTGCTTTTCTTCAATGCTCGACGAAAGCTCGGAAAATTCCCAGTCAAGATCGCGGCGCACCGCGGGGTCAATCGCTACGCACCCGAAAACACGGTTCCCGCAATTCGCGAAGCCGCACGGCTGGGGATCGATCTGGCCGAGATCGATATTCGAACGACGACTGACGGAAAGCACTTTCTCCTGCATGATGGCTCGCTGAACCGAACCACGACCGGGACCGGAAATTCCCGCGACTTGACGTTCGCGCAAACACAAGCCCTCTCGGCCGGACTTTGGTTCGGAAAGGCCTTCAGTGACACCCGGATCCCGTCATTCGAAGATGGTCTGAGCGCACTGGGTGACTCGATGAGTGTCTATCTCGATGCCAAAGACGTCGCTCCTGAAGTGCTCGTCGCCGCGATCCACAAGTATCGCCTCGAAGAACGCCACGTCGTCTATCAGTCGTTGGCCTATTGCGACACAATTCAAAAGCTCGACCCACAAGTCCGCACGATTCCGCCCCTGAGCCGCCTGGAACAATTGGATGCCGTGGCCGCCATCAAGCCCTATGGCGTGGATGCCAAGTGGTCGATCTTGAGCCGTGAGATGATCGCGGCATGCCACCAAAAGGGAATTCAGGTCTTCGCCGATGCGCCGGGGTCGGGTGATGACGTGCTTCAGTTTCAGCAAGCCATCGAATGGGGCATTGACTGCATCCAGATCGACCATCCACTGCGATTGTTGCGGGCAATTGAACTGCTGGCTGCAAAAAAATCGCCCTGAACGTTCGGCAGCGCGTTGCCGCAGGGCAATTGGAACGACACTGGGCGGATACCGTCGACAGTCTGTTGAAGTCAGGAGCCACTCTGTATCACTGATCACCGTTCGAAGTCTGAGTCCGAAGAGAGCGGGAGAGGCACGTTTTCCGGGTCGTGTGGAATTCACATCCCCTCAAGGATGATTCGTGGTGGTCGTTAGATCTTCGATCAGAGCCAACACGATCTTCGGATTCAAATTCTGCTCGCGGCAGGCAAACTGCAGTGACTTTCCGCCACAGCAATAGTCGATTCCAAGTTCCTGGAACAAGGACAGCAATTGAGGGTACTCGATGACCCACTCGGGAACGCTGTCATCCAGATCCAGATGATTCATGGCGAGCCTTTTCAAGTTCGATTGAGATACGATTGGCCAGGGCATGCCGAGCACGGACTGTTCTTCGTTATTCGTTCGCTTGAATCGGAATGGAGATCATCAACCCGGCCAGACGGTTCTTGTTGCTCGTCCGGTTCGGCAGATGGCACTTCAAACACTCGGACTGCAAGGCAATCGCGCCAACGCGCCGGTACACACCCTCTTCGACGCCTTCAAACTGATCCGCTCCTGCAGCGATGGACTTGGCAGCTTCTTTCTCGAAATCGGATTTCGGCTGGTGATCGACGTTCATAGCCTGCGCATTGATGGCCAGCCACCGAAATTCCAGCTTGTGATTCCGCTCCAGATCACGAAACACGCTCTTGAGTGTCACGGCGGGAATCGTCATTCCCTGATCGCTGCGATAGTACTCGTGATGAATCGCGCTCAGCGTCCCCGCGAACGAGGTGTGCAAGAGTTCCGCCTGGCGACGCGCTTCCGCCTTGGAGGCGTGAGCTTGCGTTGCAACCGTGTTGGCTTTCGGAGTTTGGACGTGATCGTCGGCTTCGACCAGCGCCCACGAGACCGCGACAAACGCGACCATGGCCACCGACAGCAACAAGCAGATCAACTTCGAAACTGACGCGCGGAACACCATTTTCTTCCTCGTGAGCAAGATAGCAGGAGATCTGTCGCGACGCTTGAACGATGATCGCTCACCCGTTCTGAGTGACCGCCCAGAATACACGTCGGACGTCCCGGGGGTTCGGCTAAGGCCACCCAACGCCGGCAAATCGGGGCTTTCATCATCGCCATCCAATTTTCGTGATGGCCGTGATGGCCGTGATGGCACTAAGGTTCATCGCGCACTGGCAGGCTGATGATCAAGGCCGCATAACGGGGCGTCTTGCTGGGGTCATTGAAGAATCCCGAGTGGCAGCCGATGCAGCCAGCCGTAAGCGGAATCGCACCCGCGCGGCGATAGTACCCGTCTTCGATTGAAGAAAACTCTGATTTGCCCGCTGCAATCTCGCGTGCCGCCTTTCGTTCAAAGTCCGTTTTGGGCTCATGATCGACACTCATCGGCTTGGTGTTCACGGAGATCCAACGCGCGTTCGAAGACGTTTCTTTGGCGACATCGGCGAACACATCTTCCATGGCTCGCGCGGGAAGGACAGACTTGTTCGCATGGAAATAGTGTCGGTGCATGACGTCGAGCGTTGCGGAGTAAATCTGATGCATCACCAGTGCCCGATCTTTAGCAACGTCGACCGCAAGACGGGGCCGAAATTCGGGCGCATCGCCTTTGGTCTGTGACGCATTAGAGGCCGGGTCGCCACTCGCCGAGTTCACCACGCCGACGATCGCGATGGCCATGCCCATGACCGCGACACAGATCATTGAATGGCGATTCATGCACATCTCCTAAGGATCAAAAAACGGTTCTCAATGTCAGACATGATGCCGCAATCAATCTGTTGAAATCACGGGAACAGGCACCTTGGTCGTCACGAAGTCATGGCCTATTTGAATCGAGGCGAAGCCAGCCCCCGTGAATTCAACGGACGGTTATGATGTCAATTCCGCAGACTCGTTGAGGAAATCTCGAAGAGCGACGGCATTGTTATGCTCAACATCCCGCGCTCCGTAAATCAATAACAGCGGCCGCCCTTTGGATTCGGCGAGCATTTCGGTCAACCGATCGGCATTGGCCTTCAATTCCCGAAAGTACCGTGTCCGAAACTGGCCCCAGCGCACCGGATCATGCTGAAACCAGTTTCTGAGTTCGGCCGACGGCGCCAACTCCTTCGGCCAGGCATCTAGGGCCAGCCGTTCCTTCGTCACACCTCGCGGCCAGATTCGATCGACCAGAACGCGATACCCCGCATCGCTCTCGGTGATGTCGTAAGCACGGACCAATCGGATCGTGCGGCCGTCCGATGAATGTTTGGCTTTCATGTCAGATTCCCCTCCGTCACGTGGGCTCGCTCTGGGCCTGGCGACTCACACCTGCTTCAGTTCCTCGCGCATGATATCAATCGAATCGAAGACGCTGTCCAATTCATCTTTGAACAAATCTCCGACCAGCAGATCGGTCACTGCCCCCTTGTGATGCGGAAAGCGCCGGACGAAACGACCGAAACTGAAACCGTCGTAGTACTCGCAAACGAGGCGACGCATCCGGTTCATGCCGCGTACATAGCCCTCTTCCCATTTGCCAAGTTGTGCCCGAGAGGTGTCGCCGCGGGCGAGTCCTTCAACGATCGAGTCGGCGGCCAGTTCCCCGGACTTCAGCGCCAGCAGAACGCCGGACGAATACAGCGGATCGAGAAACCCAAACGCATCGCCCACCAGAACCCAGCCGTCACCGGCGGCCCTGCTAGCGCGATACGTATAGTCCTTGGTCGCATAGAACCGGGATGCGCGCCGACCGATGGTGACTCGTTTTTTCACGCTGGGGCAGCGATCGAGTTCTTCGTTGAACGTCGTTTCGTGATCGCCGCGATTCTTGAAGAGATAGCCAAAGTCACCCACGACGCCCACGCTAATTCGATTGTCGTGTTGAGGGATATACCAGAACCACCCTTGCCGGTCCTGAGTCTGCAGCACCAGAGTGGCACCTTCATCCTGACCCACATCGCGATAGGCGCCTTCGAAGTAGGTCCAGATCGCCCCCTTGTTCAAGAGCGGATCAGGTACGCGAAGACCAAAACGATTAATGATCATCGAACTCTGCCCGCTGGCGTCCACGACAACATCGGCCAGAACTCGTCGATTGCCACATTCCTCATCAACGACGTCGACACCCACTGCGCGATCGCCTTCGAACAACACATCCAGAACCCTCGCGCCCTGCCTAACCTGGACGCCCTGCTCGCTGGCATTCTGCAGAAGCATCTGGTCGAACTCGCTCCGCAGCACCTGCCAGGTTTGCGAACATTCGTGCGGCTTGTTGTCGTGGAAATAGAAGGGTGTCGACTCCCTGCCACTGGCGCTCACGAACTGCACGCTGTGCTTCTTGACGAAATGGCTGGCCTTCATTTTGTCCAGCATTTTCAATCTCTTGAGTACCCAGTAGGTCTCGGGAATCAACGACTCCCCAATGTGAAATCGCGGAAACCTCTCGCGTTCAAAGAGCTCGACGCGAACACCTTGCTGTGCCAGCAGAGTGGCCACCGTGGCCCCGGCGGGGCCACCACCGATCACGACGACATTGGCGGAAGATGTGCTTTTCACCACGGATGCCACTCCCTAATTCTGGATGGAAACTCAGATCGAACTCTGCTCGTTTTTCCTCGTTCGTCCCCCTCGTTTTCCTCGTTACCAAGCTCCCGCTTGGTAACGCTCTTCCCACACACCGGACATGCGAACGACGGCTCCAGTCCAATTCCCGCTTGACAGCCAACATGTTCAAAAGAGGCGTTACCAAGCAGGAGCTTGGTAACGAGAAGAATCGAGGTCACGACAAGTACGCGCGAGGTCTGGGACACTCTTACCCTCTGGCCGGAAACGCTGACCACAGAATTTCGGTTCCCCGAAGAGAAAATATGCGTCCTGACAACATTTGTCTAGACGACTATTGTACAAACGAAGTCGATCCGGGAGATTCATCGAATGAGACAGGCGTCACTTCAATTTCGATTCAGGGCGTCCTCGATTCAGGGCGGTGAATCATCGGCAATGACCGGAGCGAAGAGACACGAGACCCCAAGATTGCCCACCCACCATCGGGAGCCTGCCCCAGGTCCGTACAGCGACCCGATCAAAGAGTGGAATGAATGGGTGTCACTCGCAAAGCGGCTGGCAAACCGTCAGCGAAGGCTGGCGATGGACAACTCAACACGTTACGGTGGGATTTTCGTGTCTGGCGTCGGTTTCGTTGAATCCCCTATCTTATGATTCCACAACATGTTCTCGTCGGCGGCTTAACAGCGATTCTTTGTTTGATGCTGCTGATGCGTCAGACTTGGTTTCTGGAGCATTCGAAAAAAGGCCGGCGGCTGGTGCAGTGGTTTGGACCGCAGAAAGCGCGTTGGGTGCTGCTCGGTTTGACTTGGTTTGGAGTCATTCTCGGAATCTTGATTGCCACGCAAGTTCTCCGACCGATTCAGTGGTAAATTCCGCCCACGCAAAGAACCGCAAAACGGCTGACCGATCCGGATTCTGTGATCGATTCGACCGAACCAAGTTCTGGATTTGGGGTCCGTCTGAAAACGAGGAACCTTGTTTCCCCGCGTGTCGCTGCTTACCATGTTTGGCTCTCCGCGACCGGCCAACGGAAAATTGATTTCGTTTGCCGAAAGTTTTTTTGAACCCGATGCCGCCAACAAGCGGCGATTCGAGGCGACGGCCTCGACAAAAAGTGCGCGATCAGTGGCTACGTCCCGCTGATGCCGCTTGGAAAGTTCCTGTTCGATGAAGCACGTGTTGTCCGCAATGGTGATGAACCAGCCAGGAGTGCTGGCCCACATTTCAGGAATGCTCGCCTCGCGCGCGTTCAATATTGAAAGCCTGGCCGTCGGAGAAACCGAACGGCCCGAGTTCTCGCGGATCACCTTCGTCGTAGCGGGCGATGACAAGGTTCTGGATCAGGTTCGCAAACAACTGGAAAAGATTATCACGGTTGTGAAGGTTGTGGACTACCTGCACCAGGAAATCGTCGAACGCGACTTGATGCTGATCAAGGTTTCGACCGCCGGCGGCAAGTTGTCGAGCGTGCGTGAACTAGTCGAGATTTTCCGCGGGAAAGTCGTCGACGTCAGCGCCGAACACGTGATGGTTGAAATCTCGGGTTCCGAAAACAAATTGACGGCGTTCATCGACCTCATGCGTTCGTTTGGCATCATCGAAATGGTGCGGACGGGACGAATCGCCTTGTCGCGAGAAAAGTCGCTGTCGGTGGCCGACGCACTTCAGCCACCTCCGGCCTATGAAGACGCCACGGCACAAAGCTGATTCCACCCGGGTTGATTCCAGCCCATCCGCTGAACTCGGCCTGATACGGATTCAGCACACACCAGACGAAAACGAGATCGCTGAAACGGAAATGCTCATTTCCGCCTGATTAACGATATCCCTTTTCCCTCTTGAATGAGAAGCAACGATGGCCGCCAAAGTTTACTATGACGACGATGCCGATTTGTCCCTCTTGAAAGGCAAGACGATTGCAATCCTGGGCTACGGCAGCCAGGGACACGCCCAGGCGCAGAACTTGCGCGACAGCGGCTGCAACGTCGTCATCGGCCAGCGCCCCGGCAGCAAGAACTACGACTTGGCCGTCAGCCACGGCTTCAAGCCACTGTCGATCGCCGAAGCGACCAAGCAAGGCGATCTCGTCAATATCCTGCTTCCCGATGAAGTGCAAGGCGATCTCTACAAGAGCGAAATCAAACCAAACCTGAAGCCTGGTGCGCTGCTGATGTGCTCGCACGGTTTCAACATGCACTTCGGCCAGGTCATTCCACCGGCCGGTGTGGACTGTGCCCTGGTCGCCCCCAAGGGCCCCGGACACCTCGTTCGCAGCGAATACGAAAAGGGTGGCGGCGTTCCCAGCCTGATCGCCTTGACGCCTGGTGCGTCCGAAACCAGCCGTAAGTTGGCTTTGGCTTATGCCAAGGGCATCGGCGGAACTCGCGGTGGCGTGATCGAAACCACGATCGCCGAAGAAACCGAAACCGACCTGTTCGGCGAACAAGTTGTGCTGTGCGGTGGTGTGAGCGCCCTGATCAAGGCCGCGTTCGAAACGCTGACCGAAGCCGGTTACCAGCCAGAAATGGCCTACTTCGAATGTATGCACGAACTGAAGCTGATCGTCGACCTGTTCTACCAGGGCGGCTTGAACTACATGCGTTACAGCGTGTCGAACACGGCGGAATTCGGCGACTACACCCGTGGTCCACGAATCGTCACCGAGCAGACCAAGGCCGAAATGAAGAAGATTCTTCACGAAATCCAGACCGGCCAGTTCGCTCGCGAGTGGATTCTGGAAAACAAGGCCAATCAACCCACGTTCCAAGCGATCAAGCGACGCGAGCGTACGCATCAGTTGGAAGAAACCGGCAAGCAACTGCGCCGCATGATGAAGTGGATCAACGCGAAAGAGTTTTAATCGACCTCGGTCGCACGCCCACGCGATTCGTCGCCACCGTGTGACAGCGAGTTGATTGTGCATCTAAAGAAGCCGGTGTCCCGTAGTTTACGAGACGCCGGCTTTTCTTTTTGACATGGAAACGGGAAAATCCGTGACCGTCGATCCCGCGATCAAAGTTCGAGGTACCGCAGCAGCGCGCGCGCGATTACCAGTTCCTCATCCGTGTTGATGACGCGAACTTTCACCGGGCCTGTCTCGGTGGAAATGACCGGTGCGTTGGCTTGATTTGCCAGAGGATCGAGTTTGACTCCCAGAAAGCCGAGTCCGGCACAAATCTGCCAGCGCACGGCGGCGGCGTGTTCACCGATGCCTCCGGTAAAGATCAAAGTATCGAGCCCCTCCATGGCGGCAACCATGGCCCCCATCTGCTTTCGTGCCAGGTAGCAAAACAGTTCCACGGCATCGGCAGCTCGATAGTCCGTGCGAGCCGTTTCCAACAGATGACGCATGTCGGAACTCGTCTCGGAAACACCGATCAACCCCGATTGGCGGTTGATCAGAGTCATCAATTCCTCGGGCGAAAGGCCACGTTGCGTAAGCAAGTAGGCCAACAGTCCGGGATCAAGATCGCCCGTGCGCGTCCCCATCATCAATCCACCGGTGGGGGTGAAACCCATCGTCGTGTCGACACTCTGACCATGACGAACCGCAGCCAGGCTGGCCCCATTCCCAAGATGGGCAATCAGAACTCGCCCCTGCACTTCATCAGGAGCGATCTGCCTGAGCTTGCAGACGATGTATTGATACGAAAGCCCATGAAATCCGTATCGAAGCACACCATCATCCCGATAACGCGCTGGCAGCGGATAGGTCTGTGCGACGGCTGGCATGGTTCGATGAAACGAGGTGTCAAAGCAGGCCAGCTGTGGCTGGTCTGGAAAAAGATCCAGGGTTGTCCGCATGGCCGCGATGGCCTGTGGCAAATGCTGCGATGCCATGGGGACCAGACGCTCAAGATTGCTCAGGAGCGCGGGGGTAATCAGTTCCGGCTCACGGTACTCGGCCCCTCCATGCACGACGCGATGCCCCACGGCATCAATGGTGAACGAATTCCGGCATTCGCGCAGCCCCGCCAGAATGGAGTTGAGCGCCGCCTGGTAGTCAGAAAAATAGCCCTGCTGTTCGCTGATCAGCGAACAGCGAGAACCACTGATCCGTTGATAGCCGTCCACTTGGCCGATGCGGTCGACTTGGCCGGTCAGGACGCGCGTCGCCTCGTGCTCGCATTCGTAGAGTGCGACCTTCAAACTTGATGATCCGGTATTGATGGTGAGAATTGTTCGCATCATCAATCGCTCTCCGTAAGAAAATCCAACCGAAACAGAGTCGCGAAACGAGATCCGATTCGCAATCCACTTCAATCAAGCACACGCTGCACGCGTTCGCTGCCACTCATGCAGGATTGTCACAAACCGACTTCTGCCACACTTGAGTTTTGTGTGGAACGAACGTTGCAATGATTCGATATTGTCGAGCAACGCGGGGATTCACCGTCGGAATCGAGAACGTTCCGGCATTGCGTTAAGCTTTGCACGGACCGTACCAAAGCGGCTGAATTTCCGGCAACGACGCTGTTCGACTGTGATTCAATTCATCGGTTTCGCTGACCGGGTGTCCCACTGGCAGCGGACTGGCAATTTTTTACCCAACTGGACAATCAAGGCGCTCAAATCATGGCGGACGCGAACGATTCCACTGTTGACCCGACACGTCAGCCGCAATTCAACTCGCAGCAACTGCTGGACTTCAATCCCGATCCGGCATTTATTCAGATCGACAATCACGTCGTCCAGTTCAATCAGGATTGCCTGCGGCTGTTCGGTGCCGAGCGTCCAGAGCAACTCCATCAGGCGTTGCTCGTCGATCTGCTTTCTCCGGAATTTCGCGGGCTGATTTCAGGATGGAATCGTCGACAGGAACCCGAAAAGACGCGATTTCCGCTCACATCAACCACCATCCGTCGACTGGACGGAACGTACGCACATGTGGCCAGCACCGTCGTCACACTTCCGCCGCTGGATCAACGTCCTCAATCCATGATCATTTTTCGCGAATCGCAACAGCCTGAAGTCTCCGACGGACAAATTGGCGAAATTCCGTTTTTAACCATTCTGGAAACGGCCATGGATGGCATTATCTCCATGAATGAACGCCACGAAATTGTGCTGTTCAACGCCGCAGCGGAACTCATCTTTGGCTGGAAATCGGAACAAGTTCTGGGGCAACCGATCGATATGCTGATTCCCGGCCGGTTCCGCGGGGGGCATCGCAAAGATGTCGAAAGGTTTGGGGCCGGAACCATCGAACGACGCCGGATGGGGGAACAAAGGACGGTGATGGCGCTGAGGATGTCGGGTGAAGAGTTCCCAATCGAGGCGTCAATTTCGCAGACATCCGTCAAAGACAAGAAAATCTTCACGGTCATCCTGCGAGACGTCACCGAAGCGATCCTGCGCAGACGCCAGATTGAAGAACAGTCCGAGATGCTCGATCAGGTTTCCGATGCGGTCATCGTGGTCGACCTGAACGATCGGATCACATATTGGAATCATGCGGCAACGCGGCTCTTTGGTTGGACAGCGCAAGAAGCGATCGGTCAGCATGACTACGACCTGCTTTTTTCGGGCGATAAAGCCGCATTCTGGGAAATGCAGCGCACGACGAATGCACGCGGTTCGTGGGGTGGCGAGATGTCGAAATCCACGCGATCGGGAAAAATGGTCTCGGTGGAACATCGCCGCACGATCCTGCGTGACGAAGCTGGCAAGATCAAAGGCTACCTTTGCATCAACATCGATATCACGGAACGAAAAAAGAGGGAACGCGCGGCCCATCGCAGCCAGCGGCTGGAAAGCATCGGCACGCTTGCGGGTGGCATCGCACACGATCTGAACAACGTGCTGACACCGATCATGATGGGCGCCAAGCTGCTGTCCAAAGGACGAGCGCTGGAGAACCGCGAAGGGTTGCTCGACACGATGATGGCCAGTGCGCAGCGCGGCGCGGATCTGGTCAAGCAACTGCTGGCGTTCGCCGGGGGAATCCGGGGCGAGCGCCAGCCGGTCGATTTGGCAAAGGTCATGCAGGAAACGCGTGAGCTAATGGTTCACACCCTGCCGAAGTCCATACAGATTGAGATGCATGTCGACCCCGATTGCCCGCACGTTCTGGGGGACCCGACCGAGATCTCACAGATCCTGATGAATCTGTGTATCAACGCCCGCGACGCCATGCCGAATGGCGGCACGCTACGAATGGATGCCAGCCCTGCACAATTGAACGAGAATGCCGCTCAGGTGAATCCCGGCGCGCGCGCGGGTCTCTACACGTTGATTCAGATCGCCGACACTGGAACGGGGATGGCCCCCGAGATTCTTGACCGAATTTTCGATCCGTTCTTTACCACAAAAGATGTCGGTAAAGGAACAGGATTGGGATTGGCCACGGTCCAGGGAATCGTCAAAAGCTACGGCGGCTTCATCAGCGTTTATAGCGAGTCGGGACGAGGGACGACCTTCTCCATTTACCTCCCGGCAACCGTGCACGAGTTCTTCGCACACAACGGAACAACTTCGGGAGTAACGCGGTCGGGTGCGGGACTGACCGTACTCATCGTCGACGACGAATTGCCTATTTTGAAAACGGCCGAGGCGGCCCTTCGAAGCTGCGGCTATGATGTCTTGACCGCCGCGGATGGACTGGCCGCGATCGAAATTGTCACCAAGTACCGCTCGCGGATTGCGGCGGTCCTGCTGGATATGATGATGCCCGGACTGGATGGACAGCAGACGCTCGGCCGACTTCAACAGATCGCCCCCAGCTTGCCCGTCATCGCCTGCAGCGGACTAAGAACAACGCAGCGAGAGACCGAAGTGATAAAACTCGGCGCGCGCATGTTTCTCTCGAAACCGTACTCCGCCGATCAGCTCGCACAGGCGCTTTCCGACGTGATCCCTCGCGGTGCATGATCGAACGAAACCGCAGGAACGAGCAAACTTCTACGGCCGGAAACCATGGGGACAGGCACCTTGCAGAGCCAGTCTTCATGGTTTCGACGTTCCCGGACGCTTCTCGGCTCGCTTGAATCGATTCTCAATCAGCGAAACAACTTCGGGACCTTCAGATCGAACGAATAAATCCTTCACAGCGTTGCCGATTGGGGGAAATTCTCGGTGCCGATGCGTGATAGATATTCTTTCGACGTTATACTGTTTATTGTCGAAATCCCTCGGTCCACAACAGTCACTGCGAAATCGCCTCGATGCGTTTCGAAAGTCAGAATCACTATGCCGAAACTTCTCGTTGTGGATGATGACCCGCTCATTCTGGACTGCTTTCGGCACGCATTCTGTTCTGATCAAATCCTCGTTCAAACGGCCGGGAATGCACAAGAAGCGCTAAGTCTCGTTCAGAAAGACGATTTCGATGCCATCGTCACCGATCTGCGGTTGCCCGGAACATCGGGATTAGAACTGCTGCGAGAACTCCAGCAGCGGCAAAGTCGCACCCCAGTAATCCTGATGACCGGTCATGGAACCGCGAATACCGCAATTGATGCCATGCGGTTCGGCGCGTTTGACTATCTCTTGAAGCCGCTCGATCTCGATGCCCTGCAGGCGGCGATCGACCGCGCACTCGAAGCCTCACGCATGGCGCGGACCCCCACGAAAATTGCGGCGGACAACGAACTGGATTCTTGTTCCGTCGATTTGATCGTGGGACAATGCCCGGCAATGCAGGAAGTCTATCGTCAGATCGGCCGGGTGGCCGGGCAAGACGTGATTGTGCTGATTCTGGGCGAAAGCGGTACCGGCAAAGAAGTCGTTGCACGGGCCATCTACCAGTACAGTAAGCGATCCGACAAACAGTTCCTTGCGATCAACTGCGCCGCAATTCCAGAAAATCTGCTGGAAAGCGAGCTCTTCGGTCACGAGAAAGGTGCCTTCACCGGCGCGGAACGCAAGCGCATTGGAAAATTCGAACAGTGCGATGGTGGCACGTTGTTTCTTGACGAAATCGGCGACATGACGCCCCTGACGCAGACAAAGGTTCTGCGCGTCTTGCAGGACCAGCAGTTTGAGCGGGTCGGCGGCAGTGATTTGATCCGTACGAACGTACGTTTGATCGCCGCCACCAATCGCAATCTGACCGAGATGATGGAACAGGGAACGTTTCGTAATGACCTCTATTATCGCTTGAATGTCTACACCATCCATTTGCCGCCGCTGCGGCAGCGCAATGGTGATCTGCCTTTGCTGATTCATTATTTCCTGAAACGATTCAGCAAGGAACTCGAAAAGGATGTTCAGCGTGTCTCGCCCGAGGCCATGCAACTGCTGGAAGCCTATACGTGGCCCGGCAACTTACGAGAATTGCAAAGCGTGCTGAAACACGCCGTCGTCGAGGCGATGGGCGTGGTCATTCTGCCAGAATCGCTACCGGACCGACTTCGAGGAACGTCTGGCGATGCCGGGTCATTGAAGCCGATCCCAAGTGCGGCGGAACTGACTTCCGACAACGAACTCAGCCGATTCATTCAGGAACGGATTCAGTCTGGAACCGAGCAACTGTACGACGAAGTCATCCAGCGCGTTGAACGAACGTTGCTGACGGAACTCTTGCACCAGGTCGAAGGAAACATCAGTCGCGCATCGGCGATTCTCGGAATCTCTCGCTCAACGCTGCGCGTGAAGCTCAGTGCGCTCGGAATACAGTTGGATCGTTCCGTTCGCGTGTCAGACTGACCCGTGACGCTGTCGCCAATCCGTGATCGATGCCCCTGATTGACAGGGCCGACTGATCGCGACGCCTCTTGTGCGTTCTTGTCGGACTGTCGAACTTCATCCAACTGAAAAAAAACACTCCAGGTGTTCCCCACCTGATGACGGTCTGGCGGCATTCCATCGCTGCGCCGACTCGCGATTCCAGGTAGATTTTCCAATCTCCGGATCGATTCCGCAGATTGATCAATCGTGGCACGGGGCCTGCTTTTCGATCGTTTCCGTTCTTCGCGGATCAGAGCTGGGTGTTCAGACACACCAGATCGACTTCGATTTCGCCTGGAACGCAGTTCGAATGAATCGGAAACCGATCATGGCCGCCATTGATGTCGTACTCCATCCCACCGACTTTTCAACACAAGCCGATCAGGCTTTTCACTTGGCCTGCTCGATCGCCCGCGACCACTTCGCGCGGCTTGTCGTCCTGCATGTCTTGCCGCACTCCAATGAGGCACCGGACGACGAAGATCTCGCGCTCGTCGACGAGGCGAGTACGGAATATCTCAAGTGCCGTGAATCCTTTCAGCAAATGTGCGCGATGGCGGGTGATGTCCCTGTGACGTTTCGCCTGGTGAAGGGCTATCCCGTAGGCATGATCCTGAAAGTCGCCCGGGAAGAAGATGCGGACCTGATCGTCATTGCGTCCGAACAGCATCGTCAGTCGCCGTTTCGGCTGCATGGCAGCGTTGCAGAAGGAGTTTTCCGTCAGTCGCATTGCCCCGTGTTCTGCCTGCGTCAGCCTGAATCGCCCTTACGCGCCGCTTCAAAGCCGTCAACCGAAAAGCGCACCTCTCCGGCATTGTGACACGTTTGACCAACGCTCTCGGATCATGACCAAATCCACGATACACCAGACCCATCCACCGGAGTTCACGATGAAAGTCGAAGTGAAACGAATTTTGTTCCCCACCGACTTCAGTCCGCCGGCACAGCAAGCTCTGCAATATGCCATGTCACTTGCCGAACGATTTCAAGCAGAACTTCACGTGATGCACGTGATTGCCCCGCTGCCGGTCACGCTGCCTGATGCAACCACTTCCTGGACAATCCCCGATTCCACCCAAGACATCCTGCTCGAGCAGACACGTCGGCGACTTTCAGAACTGATTGGTCAGAAATGGGCCGAGCAGCATCGGACGATTCTCGTGGCGGACGTCGGTTTCGCCGTCGACGAAATCGTCCGATACGCGAAGCAAGAGGACATCGATCTGATCGTGGTCGGAACCCATGGTCATTCCGGCTTCTCGCGACTCCTTCTCGGCTCCGTCGCGGAAAAGCTGGTCCGAATCTCCGATTGCCCCGTGCTGACCATTCATCCCACCGGACATCAATTCGTCGACGAGGTGGGAACGGCGACCAAGGGATGAACGAGCCTCTGTGCGACGCAGCCAGCCTGACGAATCGTGTCGCACGGAAATGCCGGAATCCGTTTCAGATGTGATGCAACTCAAAAGGAGAAATCAAACATGCTTAAATTTTCCAATCGATCCTTACGCTGGTTTGCCTGCGTGGCAGTCGTCGTCGCGGTGGCTGCGGTTGTCGAACTCAGCGGTTCGCGACCCCAACCTGTGGCGGCCGAAGAGTCGTCGCTCGACCTGCAAGCCTTCATGCGGAAGAAGTTAGGGGCCTCGTCCCAGATTCTGGAGGGTCTGACGGTAGAAGACCCCGGTCTGATTCGCCAGGGCGCGGCCACTCTGCTGGAGATGAGCAAAGTCGAAAAATGGAATGTCCTGACCGACGCCGACTATCGCGATTTCAATCGTGATTTTCGAACTGCCGTGCGGAAACTGGATGAGGCCGCCGCCAAATCAAATCTCGATAATGCCATGTTGCAATGGATGGATGCCATGAAAGGCTGTGTCGAATGCCACAAGTATGTCCGAAGCCAGCGGCCCGTCTTGAAGAAGTAACTCCGCAGACATTCAGCCCCATTTGAAATCGCACCCAGGCGCGAAGAGTTCCGTCCCCAATCCCCCGTTCGGGAGAGTCCGTTGTGATCGATCGCCTCTGTCAGACATCGATTGCCGGTGTCATTATTCTGTGCCTGATCGCGGGCTGCCATCGCGCCGAGGTTCCGCAGTTCGCCAGCAGCGATGCGGCCCGTGAATTGTCGCCCGAATTGCAACAGGCGGTTCGAAGCGAACTGGAAAAACACACCGGAAGCTTTCTGAAAACCAAACTGCTTTCCGACGAAGATGAACGTACTGTGGATCTCGTGCGGGGCCAGGCCGTTTACCAACAACGGTGCGAACAATGCCACGGCGTCACGGGAGACGGAAAGGGCCCGGCTGCCGTGTTCATGTATCCCCGGCCTCGCGACTACCGCAAAGGGATTTTCAAATTCACATCGACGCCTTATGGCTTCCGGCCCTTGCGTGAAGACCTGCTTCGGACCGTTCGACAGGGGATTCGTGGAACTTCGATGCCCGGATTCAGCCTGCTACACGAAGCCGATCAGCAGGCGGTCGTCGACTACGTCCTTATGCTGACGCGCCGCGGCGAACTCGAAGCAGAACTTGTCGACATGGCCGACGTTGACGAGAAAATCACGCCAGAAGACGTCGAATCGCAACTGATTCCCCAGGTCCTTTCGCGCTGGACGCAAGCCGAATCCTCGGAAGTCCTGCCGATGACGCCGCAGCCCAAATTTACGACGGCCGAAGTCAAACGCGGTCAGGCGGCATTCCTGTCGAAGGGATGCTCGAAGTGCCACGGCGACGACGGTCGCGGTCAAACGGCCGAAAATCGTGGAGCAGATGCCTGGGGACATCAGACACGTGCCGCCGACCTAACATCGGGAATGCTGCACGGCGGCAATCGACCGATCGATATTTATCGCCGGATTCACAATGGAATTAACGGTACGCCGATGCCGGGATTTGCCAATGCACTGAAAGACCAGCCCGAAACGATCTGGGATCTGGTGGCGTACGTCTTGTCCGTCACCAATCGCCGGCGACAAGGAGACATCCCTGCACCGGGTGCGATCAAGCCTTACGTTCCAGTTTCTGCGGCAGCGACGACATCGACGCACGTTGAACATTGACAACGATGAGGGCGAGCGGGCGATGACACGGCGAACGTTTAAAAAACATTACGTCTGAATTTCCGAGATGCCCGTCCTTGAGAGTCTCCGGTGACTCTCGGCCTCACATCCGTTTGATCCAATCGAAATTGCATCCATCGCACTGGCCCCTGGCCCATGCTGCAACCCATGTTTGATCCTTGAGAGAAGGGCAGTCACCGTGACATTCGATGCTCAGAAAGTCCGTGAACTGGAAGAACTACGGAATCGCCTCGACCAACTCGAAGCAGAAATGAAAGAGGCTGGTCCGATTCAGCCGTGGCCCCCGCAGGGATTCTATTCCGAGTACTACGCGACGACCGGATTTTTGCTCGGCGCCTTCGGAGCAGCCATGAGTCTGCTGGTGAATGTCATCGGCGCGCCAATCGCCGGCAAGTCCCCCCTGGAGTTAATTCGAGTCTACTTGACGTTTCCCTTGGGCGAGCGGGCGCTGGAGCTCGCGTCGGGAACGAAGGATGTCTATGCCATCGGTGACGGCGTCGTCCTCGCCGTTGGCTGCTGCCTTTACCTGGCGACAGGGATGATTCTTGGTGTTCCCTTTTTCGTGACACTCGTCCGACTGACTCAATTCAAGTCATTCGGATACCGCCTGGTGGTCGCGACAGGACTGGCGGTCGCGCTGTGGTTCATCAATTTCTGGCTGATTCTGTCCTGGCTGCAACCGCTGCTGTTTGGCGGCAACTGGATTACGAATTCGCAGTATTTGCCGAGCTGGGTGGCGTTGTCGACGCATCTGGTTTTCGGCTGGACGTTGGCAGTGCTTTATCCATGGGGTGCTTTCGAAGCCTACAAACGACCGACGTCAGATCCCGTTTCAAAATGACATGCAGCAACTGGCAGACACGTTGAATCGGCTATCAAGTTCATCAGAAAGAGTGGAATGACTCCTCAATCGCACGAGATCACCGCCAATCAGACCATGCCGCGGCACGAGGATTTGGTCGATGGCCGCATTGTCCTTTGGTACTTCATCGCCGCACTGACGTTCATGACGGTCTCGATGCTGGCGGGCCTGCTGATGGGACTTCAGCTCATCCGGCACAATCCGCTTCCGGCGATCGAACTGCTGTCGCCAGGACGATGGCGCATGATCCATACAAATGCCATCGCCTACGGGTTCCTGGCCAACGGCTTTCTGGGGATCATGCACTGGGTCGTTCCCCGGCTCACGCTGCATCCGGTGTTTGATCGCCGGCTTTCGTACCTGATCTTTTTTGCATGGCAATTCGTGGTGCTCGCAACCGCCGTCGGATTGATGTTCGGTCAGGCGCAAGGCGTGGAATGGGGTGAAACACCCGTCTGGATCGATCCCCTCGCCCAGTTGGGGCTGCTGCTGGTCGCGATCAATTTTGGTGCCCCGATCTTGCAAGTGAAAGGACCGCTTTACGTCACGCTTTGGTACTACTTGGCGGCATTGGTCTGGACCTTCTTGACGTACGCCATGGGAAACTTCGTCACCGAATACTTCGTCTGCGGATCAAGCGCCGGAGCGATCGGGGGACTCTTCATCCACGATCTCGTGGGGCTGTTCGTGACCCCTCTCGGCTGGGGAATGTTGTACTACTTTGTGCCCATTCTTCTACAGCGGCCCATGTGGAGTCACGGTTTGTCGCTGGTGGGATTCTGGGGCCTGGCGTTCTTTTATCCTCTGCAGGGCATTCACCACTTCCTGTACACACCGATCCCCATGTTCCTTCAGTATGGAGCGGTCCTTTCCACAATTGCGCTCGAATTTGTCGTGATCACGGTGATCATTAACTTCCTGGGAACCCTGTACGGAACGGGTGGACGCGTCGTTCGCAACCTGCCTCTGCGATACTTCTATACCGGAATCATGTTCTATTTCCTGACATGTCTGCAGTGTGCCCTGCAGGTCACCATGACATTCCAGGCGTTGATCCACTTCACCGACTGGGTCGTCGGACACGCCCATATGGTGATGTTCGGAGTGTTCAGTTTGTGGCAACTGGGAGTGATGACCTATCTGGTTCCGCGAATTCTGAAGACCGAATGGTACAGCGAAACCTGGTGCGAATGGCACTTCTGGGCATCGAGCGGTGGGCTGATGGTCATGGCCGGTGATCTGATTCTGGGAGGGCTGTTTCAAGGATGGTCCTGGGCCGCGCTCCACCCTTGGGAAACATCCATCCAACTTTCGATTCCATTCTGGTCGGTCCGCCTGGTCGCGGGACTGGTCATGTTCTCGGCTCAGATTCTGTTCGTCGTCAACTTCTACATGACGTGGCAGAAATCGAGAAACCTGCTGCCGGCCATCAATGTTGTCTCGCCGCTCGCATCGTAAGTTTTCTTAACAAGAATCGAACCACATTCGATCGTTCATTCGTCGAGACATCGTTCAGAAAGTCACCTTATGTTTGAACGTAAATCAGGCATCCTATTGATCGCGGGAGTCGGCTTCTTCGCGATCGCATTTCTCTCAAATGCTGTGGTCCCCATTCTGATGTACCGGCATCTGCCCGAGCAAACGGCCGAACAACTGGTCAATGGCAATCTGCGCTATCAGTTTGAAGACCTGGCACAACGCTTCCCGCAAGCCTTTGAAACGGCCTATGGGAAACCTCCCGAAGATCTCGAAGCGGCCGGCCACTGGTACGACGAAAATTGTGCCAAGGCACTTCGGTTGGGGCGACAGATCTACGTCGGTGAAGGGTGCTGGCACTGCCATAGCCAGTTCGTACGTCCCGTCTCCAATGAAGATCGCCGCTGGGGGCCCGTTTCAAAGTCCTGGGAATATCAGAACGAACTTCAACGTCCGGTGATGTTTGGAACCCGGCGCGTGGGTCCCGATCTCAGCCGCGAAGGGGGACGCCGATCCAACGATTGGCATGCCGTGCATTTTTTCGATCCGCAGACGCTGTCGAAAGACTCACCCATGCCGCGCTATCCGTGGCTGTTCGATGGAAAACCAGACCAGCCCACCGCTCGTGGCCTGGCACTGATCACCTATGTCCAATGGCTCGGGTCGTGGCACGAGACCTATCCGTATTACGAAGACTACTTGCCTGTTCCGATCAAGACGGCAGCCCTCGCGGAGTAACCCCATGACCACGTCCCATCCAGGACCGGCCACAACGTCGCAATCGACGTCGACGGTCACCAGCTCCTCCTCTGACTCCACCGCAAATCAACTCTCGACAAAGGACTCGGCTGTGATCGAAACGAAATCCGAGCCGCCTTATCGCACGCACTGGCTGACGTGGTTCTTTGCCGCCCTCGTTCTGATTCCCACCATTCTGGGCTTCGCCAACAAGTTCCTGGATCTGGTGCTCGTCGTTCAGGGGGATGAAGAGGGTGCGTTCGCCATTACGCCGATCATGAACTACCTGTTCGCGACGGCGGGCTTTTTGTGTTTGCTGCTTTGGACGGCCTCACGCGGCGCATTCCAGGATCTGGATCGTCCCAGTCGTACCATGTTTGAAAATGAACAACGGTTGGACGCGATGGGAGACTTCGCCCGCACGTCGCCAGCTTCGGAAGGGCCGTAAATGTCGCCAGAAAAAAACACGCCAGATGATGAATTGAACTATCACACCTATTCCAGCCATGTGATCCCCTGGTACGTCCGCTTGATGTGGTTGATCTTCTGGATCTTCGCCATCGGCTACGCGATCACCTATTTTCTTCCGGCAATTCAGTCCGAGCTCCTGTCGCCACCATGAACCAGCCCTCGCCACAGCACGACTGTCCAGAGCCCGCGCGATGTCACTATTGTGATCTGCCGGTGGCAAGAACCAGACAAACCTCGGAACCAGAATTCTGTTGTTTTGGATGCCGGTTCGCCGCCAGCATCACCAGTTCCGCCCCGGGAACCGAATCGGTGTTCGGCCCCGCCACCGCTCTGGGGCTTTCCGTCTTTTTTACGATGAATGTTGTGATGCTCACCATGGCTCTGTGGAGCTACACCGGGCAGACCCAACTTCCCTTTGAGCTCGCGCTTCGCAACTTTCTGCGGTATGGCGCGCTGGCGTTCTCGGTCCCCGTCTTGTTGCTCTTGGGCCGACCGCTCATCAGTCACGCCTGGGCCGGCCTTCGTAATGGACGAGTCTCGACCGACTTGCTGCTTTCGATTGGAGTTCTCGCCGCATTCGCATTGTCCGCCCTGCACACGCTGCGCGATGAGGGGCATGTCTATTTTGAAGTGGGCTGCGTGATTCTGGTCTTTGTCACGCTTGGCCGCTGGATGG
The DNA here is from genome assembly GCF_000255655.1 of Schlesneria paludicola DSM 18645. Taxonomy (NCBI): domain Bacteria; kingdom Pseudomonadati; phylum Planctomycetota; class Planctomycetia; order Planctomycetales; family Planctomycetaceae; genus Schlesneria; species Schlesneria paludicola. The sequence goes on from NZ_JH636434.1 coordinate 2,659,949, forward strand.
AAGCGGCCGGACGAGCCCAGGCGTCACATGCGCTGGAACATCTCGAACGACTCGTTCCGGATCTCGTCCATCGCGCGAACGCCGTGGGTGAGATCGACGTTCCTCGGGCGCTGATGGTGGTCGGTGAACACTTTCGCGTTCGGGCAGGTGAACGAATTCCCTTGGATGGAAGGATTCTGCGTGGACGCGGCGTCGTCGACGAACAGTTCTTCACGGGTGAAAGCTGCCCGATCGAAAAGAACTGCGGAGATCTTTTACTGGGCGGCACGATCAATCTGGATGGAGACCTCTTGGTCGAAGTTACCGCACCACCCACGGGCGGCGCCTTGGGAAAACTCATCAACGCCGTACGCATGGCCCGCATCTCGAAAGGTCGCTACCAGCAGCTCAGCGATACCTGGTCACAATGGTTTTTTCCCATCATCAGCGTGGTGGCGATCGCCGCATTTGTCTTTCACGGCCTGCGCGTGGACTGGGATTACGGCCTCTTAACGGCACTTTCGGTGGTTCTCATTGCCTGCCCCTGCTCGCTGGCACTCGCCACGCCGCTTGCGATCTGGGCCGCGATGGGAACCGCGGCCGAGAAGGGAATCCTCTGCCGTAGCGGTGCGGCCTTGGAAACACTGGCGGGCATCCGCGCGATCCGCTGGGACAAAACAGGAACGCTGACCACGGGCACACCGCAAGTCCTGCAAATCGTCGGCGAATCATCGGCCGACCGAATGAACGTCATCGCGACAGCGCGGTACATGACCGCCTCGTCCAATCATTTGTTTTCGCGCGCGATTCGTGACGAGTTGACCGATGTCGTCGGCGTGACTTCGACCGTTTCCGATTCGACACCTGTGCCTGCCGATCCCGAATCCCAATGGCCCGTCGGAAACGTCCGCCATGATCCTCACTCAATGGATCTCGCAGGTGACGTTCAGACGATCCCCGGCCGCGGACTGCGCCTGGTCACACTTCACGGCGACACCGTTCTACTGGGATCTCCTTCGTTGATGAACGACAGTGGACTGTCCTGGGGACCGCACTTGTCCACCGTGCTCCATGCCCCTGTTTACATCGACTGTCCCGTCGTCGCGATCGGTTTTCGGGGGGCGGTGCGCGGTCTCTTTATTCTTGAGGAAACGATTCGTCCAGAAACGATCGAGGCGATCGAGGAATGCCGCAATCGAAGTCTGGATCAGTCGATTCTGACAGGCGATCGCGCGGCGCGTGCGATGTCTTTCTCGAAAAAGCTGAACCTGCCCGTTGAGGCAGAGCTACTGCCCGAGGATAAACTGGCGGCTGTTCGTTCAGCACACGATCAGTATGACCTCGTCGCGATGGTGGGCGATGGACTGAACGATGCCCCGGCGCTGGCTGCTGCCGATGTCGGAATTGCACTCGGCTGCGGAGCGGATGTCAGTCGCGATTCCGCCGACATTTGCCTGCTGACGACCGATCTGCGGCTTGTTCCTTGGATCTATGATCTTTCGCGACGAACCGTCAGGACGATCAGGACGAATTTGGCATGGTCGTTTGCTTATAACAGTGTCGGCGTGATCGTCGCAGCCTCTGGCCAACTTCATCCTGCACTCGCCGCCATTCTGATGGTGGCCAGTAGCCTGATGGTACTCGGAAACTCATTGCGGCTCTCTTCAAAGTCGTCTTTCTTCCGCCACGATTCGGCGCAGGGAATGGGCGGCGCGACGTCAGATGTCGCGCCGCCCGACTTCCGGGCATACCCAAAGGCGACGCCATGACTCCCTGGTGGCTGATCATGTTAAGCGGATTACTTGGCTCGTCCCATTGCCTGGGGATGTGCGGAGGGTTTGCCGCACTCGTGGGATTGAACACGGGGACGTTCGCTGCGAACTTGCGTGCTCAACTCTGTTACAGCGCTGGACGCATCATCAGCTATTCGACTTTGGGAGCGGCGGCGGGATTCGCCGGCAAGCGACTGATCGAATCGGCTCCACAAATCGTGCATGTTCCGGCGATCTTGTGCCTGATTTCCGGCCTGTTTCTCATTCGAGAAGGACTGGCAGCCACGGGAATCTGGCGGCGCAGCGTACATGGACATTCCACAACAGGTTGCCTGCTGCGCCCCTTGTTCTCGACCATCCTGAAAACCCCCGGCCTGCGAAATGCCTTCACCGCCGGAATTTTGACGGGACTGCTGCCATGTGGTTTGGTCTACGCCTTTGTTTCGTTGGCGGCCAGTTCGCATGATCTCGTCAATGGCATGCTGACGATGATCGCGTTTGGTGTGGGGACCATTCCCCTGATGCTGCTCGCTGGCTGCGGCATGTCCTGGTTTCACGTGAACACACGGCAACGCATCTGGCAGATCTCGGCCTGGTCCGTCATGGCGACGGGACTCCTGACGGTAGCACGCGGCGCCGCCTTCCTTGGAATGCCCGAGAACTCGCCACCAGAAGCCTGTCCGTTCTGCGCGAAACAAACCAATCTCTCTCAGCCATCGGCTCCAGCATCTCCTTTGGCTACGACCTGGTTCGCGAGTTGGAAATGAACGTGACGAAATCGACGAGTCCACTTGCGACGCCGGATGCCAGCCCCAAGATCCAAAGAGCCACACGAATGTCTTCGCCCCCCGCCACGTTCTGGAGCCGTCATCTGACGATCATCAATTTCTGGATCGATGTATTTCTACTCGTGACATTCATGATTCAGGCCTGGATCATTGCGGTCCTTCAAATCGTGTTTCCACGCGGTGCCGGACTCGATTGGAAAGTGTGGGGCGCGACGTCGGTCGACTGGATCGACTCCCTGACAACGACATTCTGCATCTTTGCCGCCGCCGTCGTCGTCCATGTCATGTTTCACTGGACGTGGGTCTGCGCGGTCATTTCGACTCGATTGCTCGGTCGAAAAGCGGGCAAGGATGATGGATCACTGACGTTGATCGGTGTCGGGACCATCGTGGTCCTGGTCCATCTGCTACTGGTGGGTGTCATCGCGGCCAAGGCCGGACTCCGCGGACCCAACTGAACCGCCACGACGTTGCCCCTTGATTCGGTGGGCTCGATTCACCCCGCTCGATTGACACTTGGCCCGTTCATTTCGCATAACGGTAACGCATGCGGCGGCCCCGCATGAGCAGCGTGTTGGAACCGCGCGGACCGGCTTTCCGCAGATTCGAAAACGCCATGATGTCGTCATGACGAAGGCGTTAACTCTCTGTTTCAACAGGCTGCCAGGCCATCCAGACACTTTTCCATAAACGTGAGAATCGATGCGCTACCAGATCACGTCCCTCTTGCTGACCTTCGTCGCTGTGACAGGTTTTTCGAGTCTGAATGCGGAAGAACCTGCTGCCGTTTGGAAACTTTCCGGCGACACCAAAAACGCCGTCTCGTCGTCCCCCGACGGAACGGCGCTGGGGCTCTCTTATTCGACCGGTGTCTTTCCCAAGCAGTACGCCACGTTGAATGGACGGGGCGACCATGTGCGAGTTCCCGCCCATGCGGCCCTGCAGCTGGGCACCTCTGACTTCACGCTGTCACTCTGGGTCCATGCGTCGGATTCCGCCGATGATGACCTGGGAGATTTGCTCAGCAGTTTTGATCCGAAGACGCGAACGGGGTTTCATCTCAGTTTGCGAACCAATTCGGGCGTGACTCATAGTCAAGCCAATTTCCGGCAACTGCAGTTTGGCGTTGATGCGGGAACCGATCCGATTTTCACGGATGAGGGGCGTCCTGGTCGCGCTGTCTTCGGCCAATCGATGGCCGTTCATGACGATCGCCTGTATGTCGGAACGTGTGAGGCCGGCGTCGATCAAGCCGGGCACGTGTTTGCCTACGAAGGCGCTGACAAGTGGACCGACCTGGGTTCACCCGATAAGGCCAACAGTATTACGGGAATGGCCGCCTTCGACGGTCATCTGTATGTCGGGTCCGGCAAGTACCGGCTGGGGGGATCGTCGCTGCAGGAATCGGAAAACCCGAATCTGGGCGGTCGCATCTTCCGCCTGAACGACAAGTCGCAGTGGCAGGAAGTCGGCCACCTTCCCGGTGTCGAGGCAGTCGGCGGGATGGTCAACTACAAAGGCAAGTTGTACGTAAGCTCGCTCTACAAGCCGGCCGCCTTCTTCCGCTACGACGGCGACCAACGCTGGACACCTCTCAGCCTTCCCAATGGGAAACGCGTTGAAGCACTCGGTGTGTTCGACGGAAGCTTGTGGGCCAGTGGCTACGACGAAGGACACGTCTATCGATTCGACGGCGAGACTTGGACCGACATGGGTCAGGTCGGCGAAGCGGCCAATACCCAGACCTATGCGTTTGCCGCGTACCAGGGCAAGTTGCAAGTCGCGACCTGGGCGACCGGGAAAGTGTTCGAATGGAACAATGCACAGTGGATCGACCGAGGCCGAACCGGAACGGAACTCGAAGTGATGGGAATGCTGGTTCACAACGGTTCGTTCTATGGGGGGACTTTACCTCTCGGTCAGATTTATCGTTACGAAGGTGGCGAACACTGGGAACTGCTGAAGCAGCTCGACACAACTCCCGACGTGAAGTACCGCCGCCTCTGGACGATGGCGCAGTATCGCGGAAAGCTGTTCAATACGACGTTGCCATCGGGACATATCTGGTCGATGGAGACCGGTCTTTGTACGACCTGGGATCGCGAGTTTCCCACCGGCTGGCACCACATCGCCGCACAACGCGCGGGAAAGGAACTGCGGCTCTTTGTCGACGGAGAATTGGTTTCGAAAGCGACAAGCAGCGCGGCGACCCCACTCAACCTCTCAAACGATCAACCATGGCAGATCGGCGCCGGCAGTGGCGATTTCTTTCACGGCGCGATGGCTGATGTGCAACTCCATCGCTACGCCCTCTCCGCCGACGAGATTCGAAAATTGGCCACGAAACCGTGAGTCAGACCAGCTCCACCTTCGGCCCTCCAACTCCAGTCTATCCCTCGTTACCAAGCGGGAGCTTCGTTCCCTCGTTACCAAGCTCCCGCTTGGTAACGCCTCCTACGATTTGACATTCTCCCGAGCAGGAAAGTGGCCACGGCCCGTCGTACACATTTCTGACGTCTAGGAAGCGTCGCCAAGTGGAAGCATGGCAACGAGGAGAATACGCCTTTCCCTCGCTACGACGCTCCCGCTTGGAAACGCCTCTTCATCTCCCTCCGTCCAAATTCTTCCCACTTTTCTCAAAAATCTGGCAGAATGCGCGCCGGAAATAGATCGCTCGCGCCACTATCTATCGAAAACCATGAGCATCGCCGAACTCAACGCCGAGTTGATCACTGCTTCGCCCGCGCCCAGCGATCCGGAGTTGATCGAACGTTTCGTCGGTGCTCGTGATCAATTCGCATTCGCCGAACTCGTCCGACGACACAGCCCCATGGTCCTGGGCGTTTGCCGCCGAGTCTTACGCGACGCGAACGATATTGAAGACGCGTTTCAGGCCACTTTTCTGGTCCTGATTCGCGATGCCAGACGAGTGCGGAAACAAACGTCTCTGGCAAGTTGGCTGTATGGAGTCGCCTATCGGATTTCCCTGCAGGTCACACGCCAGAAACGACGACGACGGGAGACCACTCTCGTGGAAGAAGACAATGTGATCGATCTCGGAATCCTGGCGGGAGTCGCGGACCGCCACGATCACCAGCTTTTGGATGCGGAACTGAACGCACTGCCAGAACGGTACCGCCAGCCACTGGTGCTGCGATATCTGGCGGGAAAGTCTCCTAGCGACGTGGCCACGGAATTGGGGCTGACCGTCGGTGCGGTCGAGGGGCTGCTCAAACGGGGAAAAGACGAATTACGACAGCGGTTGCTGAAACGTGGAGTGACCATTGGTGCCGCGTTAACTGCGATTCAATTGGCGCAAGGATCGACATCGGCAGTGGCATCAGAGGCTTTGATCGAAGCAACGGTCCAGACGGGCCTGGCGTGGGATTTCTCCTCCTGCCGCTTTGCACCGGAACGAATCTCAAGTCAACACATCTCAACACGGGCGCTCGAGCTCGCCGGAAAGGAAGTTTTCGTCATGACAACGGGAACCAAAGCGGTATTGACGATCGGTCTGACATTGGGATGCCTGGCTCTGGCAACAGGAACCATCGGCTATTTCGACGAGGGATCACAGGGAACCGCCCAGGCGGCTGGAATTGTCTCGACCCTTTCGGCGCTCCAGGGAATCGAAAACGCCGCCAGCATCGCGACGCTTGCGGTCGACCCAATTCAGGCGGCGGATTCGAAACCGGCGAATTCCGAGCGTCCCCAATCGGACGAGTTCAAGCCAGGTTCCAAAAACGCGACCTTCAATTCATCCGAATCCGAGACCACTGATGCATTTACCAAAGCGAAGGACGTCAAGCTTCCATTTGGATCAGTCCAGCTCCCCAAACCCATCAGGAAAAAATGGGATACGAAAAAACGGAGCGCAAAAGCCCAACAGATCCTGACCGAATTGGAAGTGAACTCGGAAGCGAACTTCGTCGACACACCTCTTCATGAAGCCATTGACGTCTTCAAGTCGACGCACGGGATTGCCGTTCAGTTCGACAACAAAGCTCTCAGCGATGAGGGAATTTCCACGGATGTTCCGGTCACGCTGACGGTGAATGAGATCCCTTTGAAAAACACGCTGCGGCTCATGTTAGACCCCCTTGCACTCGACTACGTGCTGGAGAATGATCAATTGATCATCACCACCCAAACGCGCGCCCAAAATACGTTCGAGACGCGTGTGTATTTCGACAAGCCACTAATCGCCTCGCCGGCGAACAACGCCCCCCTCTTGAAGCAACTGGTCGAAGTCATTCCCAAATCGGTACACCCTGACTCGTGGGCACCTCAAAAAGATGGCGATCGGGTCGCCGGAGAAGCAGAAGGAACGATTAGTATCTTTGAACAAAAGCTGATCATCCGTCAGACTCAACGAATTCATGACGAAATCAACGAGTTCCTGGACGAACTCTTGGGTGAGCAGCGAGTAGATGAAACAAAACCAACCAAGGCGAACCCCGGCTTTTGATGTTGCGAATGTTTGTCCTGCACTGCCGTTTCCCCTCGTTCCAAATCGTTTGCGGGCCAAATGGCCCAGCCATTCCACCAGCCCAGCCCAAAGGAGGCCGCAGGACTCCGACGGGCTGGGTTCCCCCCCAAAAAACTCCATTGAGGCCTGTAAGGCCGATCATTCACCCAAGCCGAATTCGCGTCCCCTTCAAATGGCCGGTCCTACAGGCCTTTGTTCCTACACTTCAGAAATGTAGACATCGATCCGAGGCCACTTTCCTGCTCGAGACAAGAAAGTGAATCGCAAGAGGCGTCACCAAGTGGTGCTTGGTAACGAGGGAAAAAATGTCGCCACGCTCGTTCGCATCGGCTGTCCCGTGCCCTTCAGTGCCATCCGTGGTAAAACCATTCGTCCACAGGTGCTCGTGGTCGATCGTTTCTCCCGGGAATTTGGCTGATGTCTGCTTATGTCGATTTGGTGACCTCGCTACGGCAAGGATTTCCGCAACCCGTCTCTGATCGTGTCCACGATGCCTACTTCGTCTTCTCGTTCTTGCGAGCACTCGATCAACTCGATGGGATGAAGTCGGTCTCGCCATTGCTGGGCAAAGCAGTGACGCTCGATTACGACGCGGCGAAACGATCGCGCGTCGAAGAACGACCGCAATCCCTCGAACAAGTCACGCAGATGCTGGTCGAACATCTGTCCGGCATGTTCATCTGGGGTCATCCCCGGGCCCAAATCAACGTCATCCCTCCCCCGACGATCGCCAGCGTGATTGGGGGCCTGTTGCCGTCGATCTACAACCCGAATCTGGTCAGCGAAGAATCGTCGCGCCAGGTCGGGGTCGCCGAGGTTGAAGTCTCGACAATGACTGCCGAATTGATTGGCTATGATCCCGCTCGTTCGGCGGGACTCTTCACTTTCGGCGGTACTGGCACGCTGCTCTACGCCGTCAAACTGGGCCTGGAAAAAGCCTGCCCCGGTACGGCGGACCGCGGGATCACCGAACGAGCGGTCATTTTCTGTTCCGAGCGGGCTCACTATGCCTGCCTGAGCGTCGCGAACTGGCTGGGAATCGGACGAGGTAACGTGATCTCAATCCCGTGCTCGGTCGACAACGAAATGCAGGTCTGTCTGCTCGAATCGATGGCGCGCGATGTTCTCAAAAATGGCGGCAAGATCGCCGCGATCGTGGCCACCATGGGCACCACCGACCACTTCGGCCTGGACGACCTGAAGTCGATCCGCGAGATCCGCGACCGTCTGGTGGATGAGTTTCACCTCGACTATCGCCCGCATCTCCACGGCGACGCGGTGATTGGATGGGCGTGGTCCGTCTTCAACGACTACGACTTCGACAAGAACCCGCTCGAGTTTCGCCTTCGCACCGTCCGGGCTCTGGCTGGAACCCGGCGACGGATTCGCGAGTTGCCTTTGGCCGATTCGGTTGGCATTGATTTTCACAAGACCGGATTCACGCCCTACGTGTCGAGTCTGTTCCTGGTCAAAGAGGCAATCGACTTGGAATTGATCACTCGCGCACAGTCGGACACACCGTATCTGTTTCATGACGGCCACTATCATCCCGGTCGGTATACGCTCGAAACGACACGCGGAGGCAGTGCGCCGATGGCCGCCCTGGCGAATCTCCGGTTGTTCGGCAAGGACGGATTCCGCGCCTTGCTGGGACACGTCGTTTCGATGGCCGAGGTCTTACGCGAACATCTCGAAGGCCACGCCGCGACCACAGTCGTGAACCGCGGCAACTTCGGTCCGGTCACGCTGTTTCGAGTCTATCCCGACGGAGTCGACACCTTCAGCATCACAGAGCGCGAGCAAAAGGATGCCACCTACCGCGACCAGTTACGGCTTCACAACGAATACAATCGCCGCATCTATCAACTGGTTCAGGCCGATGCATTGCAAGGTGGCGGTGTCGTGATCTCGTTGACTGATTGCTACCGCGAGACGGACTATGGCGAACCCATCGTGGCCCTCAAGAGCTACATCCTGAGCCCGTTCTCCGAAGAACAATATATCGACGCCGTCCTCGAATCTTTGTGGAAAGCCAGAGCCCAAATCGCCGCCGAACAAGCGCAGAAGCCCTGATGACAGAACACATTTCCTTCGCCCCGAAGGCGGCGAAGGGGAATGCGTCTGCGGGCAACGCGATTCGTTGTTTACTCCGGCCCTGCCAGACTTCGCAACCGCGTTACCAGGCGTGGCATACCCCCCTAGGCCGCAATCGACCGCTCCACCGACTCAGGCTTGTTGTCCATCCAGCTCAGAATGAGTTCGGCGGTGCGACGCGTGGCCCCGGTGCTATGGATCTTATTGCGAAGATCCTTGAGTTCCGTCGTGGCTTTCGCCAAAGCGGCTGGATTCTCGAGCCATTTGCTGATGTCCGACACGATCGCATTGATCATCGGTTGAGGATTCCCCACATTGAAATGCTCGGGCATCATCATCCGACCGGCAATCAGGTTGGGCAGCGAGAAATACTTGCAGACAATCACCATCTGCCCAATCAAATACGTCGCCCAACTGGATCGATAGATCGTGACATAAGGAGTTCCTCGCGCCAGCATCTCAAGACTGACCGATCCCGAAACATTCACGGCACAGTCTGCGATCTGAATGATTTCGGGAGTCTTGCCGACAAAGAACGACACAGGCAGAACCTGCTGCAACTTTTCATATTCCTGGATGCAGAACTGCCGCTGGGTTTCCTTGTAATTGGCCACCAGGAAATTTACGTCAGGAAATCGTTCGTGCAACCGTTGGATGGCACTCAGCATGACGGGCCAGCAGCGATTCAATTCCTGCTTTCGTGACCCGGGCAGAATGGCCACCGTTTTCAAATCGCCATTGCCCCATTCTCGACAGAACGAGTCATCGAGCTTGTGATCGGCCACTTCGTCGAAGAACGGATGACCGACGTACATCACGGGAATTCCCCGTTCGGCATACCATTCGGTTTCAAAATTCAAACCGGATAGAACGAGATCGACATACTTCCGGACACGCTTGATCCGCCACGAACCCCACGCCCACAACTGAGGCGGCATGTAATAGACGACGGGAATTCCGCGAGCTTTCGCCTTGCGCGCAATCCACCAGTTAAAGCCTGGAAAGTCGACCAGGACCACCAGATCAGGCTTGTGCTGATCGAAGTACGCCTCGGCCCGCTTGACCAGTTTGTAGAACTTCCAGATGAGAGGAAGGACCGCAAACACCCCCATCACGGCCATGGTCGTCAGTGGAAACAACAGGTGACAGCCGGCCTGTTCCATGGACGAACCACCAAACCCCGAGATCCGCAAATCCGACCGACGTCGGTTCAATTCTCGAATCAAATGTGCCGCGTGCTGGTCGCCACTCGGTTCACCGACAGAAAAAAAGATGTGCATCATTCAGTACTCATGCTCGAAACAAAGGCTGATCGCGTCGCCAAGGGCGCACCGTTCCCAGAAATCGCCAATGAGGTCAAGCCCGAAATGAGGAATTGCGAATTCCAGCAGACGTCACAACCGCGATGAGTACCTGAACAGACAGATTTGGAGTGCCGCCACGCGTTGGGGCGCGAACTCTTCGAGGGGCGCGAGGAAGAAAGCGCGTTGTGCCACTGACCAGTAGCCTATTGAAGTAACGGGGACTGGCACCGACCAGATGAAAAAACACCATGACATCGTGAACGCCAAGGTGCCTGTCCCCCTTACTTCAACAGGCTGCTTTGAGTCTTTGAAATCGCAGTGGCATAGTCAGGCGATGTCATGGACGATTCTATTCGGCAGTTTTTATTTGCCACTGGCTGTGCCAGTGCTCGATCAGCATTAATCCGTAGCAGGACAATGAAGGTTGTCGAGAGACCTTTCACAAGGGATTGTCCTGAAAGACGATTGCCGTTCGATTCCCAACCAACGATGTTCCTTGTTCCTGCATCGACTGAGACTGGCACAACCGGTACCACACAAAAACCAAGAAACGAATCATTCACACCGTGACCTGCAGGGCCGACAATTCCTGTGGACGTCGTTACGGAAACCTAACGCCCGACGCTTTGCCCCGCGGCCGCTTTCTTCTTCAAATCGGCGACGAACTTGATGTTGTCTTCGCCGACCGTTTCCGTCAGTTCGCGGCGCATATCGCGATTCACGGCGATCTTTTGCTCCAAAGGCTTCATCGAGATATAGCGTGTGCGTTTCTCGGAACTGGCGATGTCAACGACGAGCACAACCTCGGCCTTGCCGGGCGTCTTGAGCAAAATGTCGCGGACACGTTCAATCACGCGAATGTCGTGCAGACCTTTTTGGAACTTGATCAAGACCTGATGCGTGAACTCTTTCTCGACTTCTTCCAGGGTCCACATCGCGTCGATGATCACGTTCGGTTCACGATTGCGTTTGTCGACTTTGCCGCGAACGAATCGGACCTGTTCCATTTCCACTTTTTCGCCCAATCGGGCAAATTCTTCAGGCCACATGATGCAGCGCACCACGCCCGACGGATCTTCAAAGTCGAAGTTCACATATTTCTGATGGCCATTTCGGCTGGGCTTCTTCGTCTGGGCCTTTTTGATCGCCGAAACCATGCCGCCCAGCACGACGGTTTCCGTGTCCGCGACATCGACAAGCTGCTTGGCTTCGTGCGTCGAGAACTGCTTGATGGTGGCGGACATCTCAGACAACGGATGTGACGTCAAAAAGAAACCCAAGGCTTCTTTCTCGAAGGCCAGCATCTCGCGTTTGTTCCATTCCGGCATGTCCGGCATCATCGACGCACTGGTGTCGGGGCTGTTCGCGGCGGGAGCTTCTTCTTCGTCCCCTCCGAACAGATTCTTTTGCCCCCGCTGTTTGTCCCGCTGAATCGCCGCCGCGCCCTGCACCGCGCGTTCGATCACCGCGAACTGTTGTGCCCGCCGGCCACCCAGACTGTCACACGCGCCGGCTTTCACCAGCAGTTCCAGCACGCCTTTGGTGACATGCTTGGGGTCACAGCGTTCGGAGATCGCGAACAAGTCTTTGAACGGTCCATTCTTGTCGCGTTCCGCGATGATCGCGCCAATCGCGGCTTCACCAACACCTTTGATCGCCCCCAGGCCGAATGTCAGCTTGTCACCCAGCACCGAGAATTCGACATCACCGACATTGATATCCGGCGGCAGGATCGCGATCCCCATGCGGCGGCAATCGTCGACGTGTTCGACCAGCTTTTCCGTTTCGCCCAGTTCGCACGATAGCAAGGCTGCCATGAACTCCTGGGGATAGTGGGCTTTCAAATAGGCCGTCTGGTACGCCACCGCACCGTAGGCCGTACTATGGCTCTTGTTGAAGCCGTAGCCTGCGAACTTTTCGATCATGCCGAACAGCTCGATCGCTTTTTCTTCAGGGAGGTTGTTCTGAACGGCCCCCTTCAGGAATTGCTCACGATATTTGGCGATCGTTTCCAGCTTCTTCTTGCTGATCGCCTTAATACACTGATACGACTGAGGCAACTCGATACCCCCCAGCCGATTCAGGATCCGCATGACCTGTTCCTGATACACCATCACACCATAGGTTTCGTCCAGAACCCCATCGATGATTGGATGCAATCGTGGCAGCGGCAGTCGACCGTGTTTCACGTCGACATAGGTCATCACCATCCCGCCTTCCAGCGGACCGGGACGATACAAGGCAGAGGTCGCGATGATGTCGGCAAATTTGTCCGGCTTCATCTTGGTCAGCAAGTCACGCATCCCGCCGGACTCAAGCTGAAAAATCCCCTTGGTTTCGCCGCGTTGCAGCAGGGCGAACGTCGGCTTGTCGTCGAGCGGCAGTTTAACCGGGTCGATGTCGACGCCGCGATGCTTTTTGACGTTCTTCACGGCCTTGTCGAGAATCGTCAGGTTACGCAGACCCAAAAAGTCCATCTTCAGCAGACCGGCCTTTTCGACCGTCGGACCTTCCCACTGCGTGATAATGTCGGTCTTACCCGAAATCGTCTGCAGGGGAATATATTCCGAGATCGGCCTGTCCGAGACCACGACACCGGCGGCATGCGTTCCAGCACTGCGTGCAAGGCCTTCGATCTGCTTGGCCAGATCCAACACCTCGCGAATCTTCGGATCGCGGTTATACAGATCCTGCAGTTCCGCGCTTTCCTTGATCGCTTCATCCAGGGTGATGTTCAGCGTCTCGGGCACCATCTTTGCAATGACGTCGACGTCTTTGGGCGGAACCGACAACACGCGCGCCACGTCACGGATCGCGGCTTTGGCCTTCAAGGTTCCGAACGTACCGATCTGCGAAACGTTCGACGAACCGTATTTCTGTTTCGTGTAGTCGATGACCGCCTGCCGACGGTCGCGACAGAAGTCGATATCGATATCGGGCGGTTCGGTTCGACTGGGATCAAGGAATCGTTCGAACAGCAAATCGTATTCGAGCGGGCAGACGTGACTCAGCCGCAGCACATACGCGACGAGAGCACCGCAAGCCGAACCTCTCGCACTGCACGGAATCCCCTGTTCCACCGCGAAGCGAACGAAATCCCACACAATCAGGAAGTAACTGGCATAGCCCATCTTTTCGATGACGGACAATTCGAAGTTCATGCGCTCGCGATGGGCGTCCGTAATTCCCTCTTCGCCATAGCGAAACACCATCCCCTCGAAACACAGGTCACGCAGATAATCGATATCGCGTTTGCCGGCCGGGGGCTGGAAGACCGGATAGTGTCGGGATTTCAAATCGAGATCGATATCGACGCGATTCGCGATTTCCTGCGAACGCTGCACGGCGTCTTCAAAACCGGGAAACGCGTCATACATCTCTTCCGGACTACGGACGAACAACTGGTCCGTATCCATCTTCATCCGGTTGATGTCAGACCGTTCGACCTTCGTATTCACACACAGCAGCACGTCGTGCATCGCCGCGTCGGACTGATTCAAATAGTGCGCGTCGTTGGTCGCGACCAGTGGCAAACCCATGCGGTTCGCCAGGTCGACCGTCATATCCATGCACTGCTTTTGAATGTCGAATCCGGCGTTCTGGATTTCCATGTACAGCCGGTCGCCGAACACTTTGGAATACCAGGCGGTCAGCTTTTCGGCTTCCTGATCACGTCCTCCGAGCAACAACTGAGACAACTCGCCCGCGGCACAACCCGACAGCAGGATCAATCCCTCGTTGTGCGCTTCGAGCAATTCCTTGTCGATTCGCGGACGATGGTAGAACCCTTCGAGATACGCCGCGGACGACAATTTCACCAGGTTCTGAAATCCAACGCGATTCATCGCCAGCAGCGTCAGGTGATAGCAGGCATCTTTCACCCGCGACGCACCGGATTTATCGAATCGGGAACCGGGCGCGATGTACGCCTCAAGCCCGAGAACGGGATTGATCGACGCGCCGCGGCATTCGTTGTAGAACTCGAGCGCCCCATACAGATTGCCGTGGTCGGTGATGGCGAGCGCATTCATGCCCGCGCCTTTCACCTTTTTCACGACTTGATCGACGCGGTTCGCTCCATCCAGCAGGCTGTAATGCGTGTGACAGTGCAGGTGCACAAACGGGCGAGCAGCCCCCGACGACGCGGAATCCAGGGCAGCATCAGACATCTCGGCATCCTTCCACATCGCGGCAATCGACAAGAGACGCTCGCGGGTCAGCGAGCCGGGCGTGATTGTATCGCGGCCAACTGAACTCTCAATCAACGTTCCCGCGGTTCAGGTCGATCCCCAGCCGACGCGGTTCGCCCCGCTTGGCGTTAACCTCATGGCCGTCAGGCTTTCCCCCATCCGAAGAAATTCACGACCATATTCCACGTGTCGACTGATCGAAGATGACTGTTTTGTCAGCCAGCGGGAACCGTACGCCAGGGCCACTTCGACGACGTCAGTCACTTGCATGCATTCGCGGTCTGATCAACAATTCGTGTTCACCGATTCATCGATCGCATCCGTTGCGATCACTCGTCGAATCGACGTCCGTTTTTCTGAAAGTGAACGTTTTTTCATGACCGATCCACACGATTTCACCCGAAAACTGCAAAAAGACAATGGATCAAAAATCGTCCTCGTCGTGGGAGACGGCTTGGGTGGCTTGCCGCTGGAACCGGGTGGGAAAACGGAACTGGAAACGGCCAAGACGCCGAACCTCGACGCACTCGCCCAGCGCGGAACGTTGGGACTCAGCACCCCCGTCCTGCCCGGGATTGCCCCCGGTAGCGGCCCGGGACACCTCGGACTGTTCGGCTACGACCCTGCGAAGTATCAGATCGGCCGCGGCGTGCTCGAAGCGTTGGGGATCGATTTCGAACTGGGTCCCAACGACGTGGCGATCCGCGGCAACTTCTGCACCATCGACGCGGCAGGCAACATCACCGACAGACGCGCCGGTCGCATCCCGACCGAAGTCGGCAGCAAACTGAGCGAGAAGCTGAATCAGATCAAGGTTCCGGGCGTCGAAGTGTTCGTGCGGGCTGGGGAAGGGTATCGCACGGTACTGATCTTCCGCGGTGAAGGCCTGGGCGGCGATGTCGCCGATACCGATCCGCAAAAGACGGGCGTACCCGCACTGGAACCAACCGCCCGCTCCGCCGGAAGTGCGAAGACGGCTCAGGTTGCCAAAGAGTTTCTCCGACAGGCGAAAGAAGTCCTGAAGAACGATGCTCCGGCCAACTTCCTGACGCTCCGCGGTATCGACAAGATGCCCGCGATCCCCGCGTTCAAAGACGTCTATGGCATGCGCGCCGGGGCGATCGCCGTTTATCCGATGTACCGCGGCCTGGCACGACTGGTCGGAATGGACATTCTGGACGCTGGACACACCATCGACGACCAGATGAATCGCCTCGAAGCGGCCTGGAATGACTACGACTTCTTCTTCATTCACTGGAAGTACACCGATTCGTCCGGCGAAGACGGTAACTTTGCACTCAAAGTCCAGCGCACAGAAGAATTGGACGCCGCGATCCCTCGCGTCACGAAGTTGAACCCCGACGTCATCGTCGTCACCGGTGATCACAGTACACCCAGCAAGATGAAGTCACATAGCTGGCACCCCGTTCCCGTCCTGCTGTCAGCAAACAATTGTCGCTTTGACGGTTCGACCAAGTTCGGCGAATCCCAATGTCTGCGTGGCGGACTTGGCCAGTTCGAAGCCAAGTACCTGATGCTGCAGGCGATGGCACACGCTGGCCGTCTGGAAAAGTTCGGCGCATAAACGGTGTGAAACACCGATTCCCTCCAAGAAACCTCTCGATCCATCGGGAGGTTTTCTTTTTTTGAGTCGTGAAGATCGATCCCCGCTTTCTCACGACGTCAAGACGACGCCCGTTAATGGAACGCGTCCAACGGGATGGCGAACACCTCAAGGCCTTTCAATCGCGGCCCCCGCGAACCAATCTTCCAAACGATTGGAACATTGGACCAAATTGATCCTGACACAATCGATACGGATCGTAAGATCAATCGGTGTTCACTCCACGAGGAACATTCACGAGCCGCGGCCCTCTTCAATGCAGACATCTGACCGCGGGATCTGTTGGAAACTCGGACTCCGTGGAAGTGGCACTTTGTCAGGAGCTTTCAAATGCCCATGATCACCGCGAACAAAATCAATGTGGGATCAACCAGCGCGTGCCTCGCTCGCTCTGCCCCCACTGACGATCCGATCAGACTTAAAATGGAAATCAGGCACTTCGACGAGCGATCCAAAGAAGGACCTCGGTCAAGGCGATCAAAGTGCTCAAGGCGATCAACACACAGGACATTGGATGAGCACACTTAAGTCTATGCCCAACACACCTTTCACAAACATAGCGATCATGAAGACCAAGATGATCAAAAAAAATTTTTGAGTGTTTTCGCTATTTGACAATCCGAAAAAAAAGCCACTTTGAACGCGGTTCCAGCGCGAATTCCCCTTGATGCAGCAGGGTGGAATTCGTTCGTTTGTTCCTGATTGAGGGGCGACCTGTGCGGCAAGTTCGCTTAGCGAGAACTCGCACACAGACGGTCCAGGTCGTCAAAGTACTGGGGGTACGTCTTCGACGTGCATTCGGGATCGGCGATCTTCACGCCGGGAACGCGAAGTCCGATCAGTGAAAAACTCATCGCCATCCGGTGATCGTCGTAGGTCGCCACGGTACCACCATGCAGCGTGCCGGGATGGATTGTCATTCCATCCTCATGCTCTTCGACCTGCAGGCCAAGCCCGCGCAGTTCGTTGACGACAGCCGTCACACGATCGGTCTCTTTCAGGCGCATGTGAGCGACGTTACGGATCCGCGTGGGGCCGCTGGCAAACGGAGCCACGCACGCCAGCGTCTGTGCCGTGTCGCTGATCGCGTTCATATCGACATCAATTCCCTGCAGCGTTCCGCCCGTGACGGTCACGCTGTCCGCGTTCCAATCGACGCGACAACCCATCTGTTCGAGGGCCTTAACAAAATGCACGTCGCCTTGCAGCGCCTTGGCATTCAAGCCGTTGACCGTGACCTTGCCACCCGTGACCGCCGCCAGTCCAAAAAAGTAACTCGCTGCAGACGCGTCAGGTTCAATATCGTAGTGCGTCGCTCGATAGGTCTGAGGGGCAATCTTGAAAGTGCCACGTTCGCTGCGATCCACCGTGACTCCAAAGTCCGACATGACTCCGATCGTCATATCGATGTACGGTTCAGAGACCATTTCCCCGGCCAGACGAATCGTGACGGGGCTGCTCGCACAGGGGGCGGCCATCAGCACGGCACTCAGAAACTGGCTCGAAACATTGGCATTAATCGTCGTCGTACCACCAGACAGCCCATTGCCGTTCAAAACGACGGGTGGGCAATCGTTGCCCAGTTCGCATTCCACGACGATCCCGAACTGTCGCAGCGAATCGATCAAATCGCCAATCGGCCGTTCCCGCATTCGTCGATTACCGTCGAGCCGAAAACGCCCCTGCCCCAAGGCACAAAGTGCGGTCAGGAAGCGGATACTCGTCCCGCTATTTTCCAGCCAGAGATCGGCTGCAGACGCGGGGGGGCGGCCATGACAGCCGGTGATCAGAACGGTGCAGTCCGCCGTGGACTGATCAACGGCCAGACCGAGTTTTCGCAAACTGTCGATCATGACCTGCGTGTCTCGACTGTCGAGCACCCCGGTCAGCGTCGATTCTCCCTGAGCCAATCCCGCAACGACGAGCGCCCGATTGGTCAGACTTTTCGAACCAGGGGGCCGGATCGATCCGTTGACGGGTCGACTGACAGGTAGAATTTCGCGAAAAGCAGTCATTTCGTAGCCAGATCCAGCAAGTGAAAAGTTCACAATCACGCCGGTGCCGAGTTTAACAGTTGTTACGGACAGACCGTCGAGATCCGCACGGTATCGGTCACAGCCAGCAATTTCCAGATTGCTCGCACTTTTGATGCGGTTCGCAAGGGCTGGACATCCCCGATCGACCTGAAGTTCGGCATGAATCGGGCCTTCGACCGAAAAATGTTGAGCTACACTGAAAGCAGAGATGGAACGGCATTCACGTTTGAAACCGATTGCAGACCGGGAACTGGCTCATTTTCCCGCAGTAAAGGGAAAGCCTACCGTAGCAGTCTGTTGAAGTAACGGGGACTGGCTCCGACCCGCTTAAGAAACGCCATGACATCGTCAATGCGAAGGAGCCTGTCCCCCTCTCTTCGGACTGTGAACGGTGACTCACGTTTGAAAAAGCCGCTCCTGTTAGCGGCCGAGGCGAAGAAACCATGAATTGTCTGAATTGCGGCGCTCCGATGGAGTTGGCCGAAAGTCGTACCGTCCTGACATGCGACTATTGCCGTTCGACTCGACGCTTGAACGCCCCCAGCGATGACCTGGACCGCGTCGTGTCACTCGACACACCCAGCGGAATCGACTGTCCGCGTTGCGACGTTGAATTGGTCGACGCGGCCATTGATGGCCGAAGCGTGAATCATTGCCCGGACTGCCGTGGCATCCTGATCGACGCCCCGGTCTTTGCCCAGGTTTCCTGGAGCCGCCGGGTCGCCTATCGCGGCCCCGAGATCGTCCCGCAACTCATCGATCCAGAAGCCTTGAAGCAGGTCATCGATTGCCCGAAGTGCGATCAGCAGATGGAAGTCCACCCCCACTACGGCCCCGGCCGCGCCGTCATTGATTCCTGCCACCGCTGCCATCTCGTCTGGTTGGACACGCTCGAACTGACCAACATCGAACGCACACCCGGCCGACGCCAGTAGACGGTTTTCAGGGTGCATGTCCCCAGAATATTCTTGCAGATTCACCCAACGACTTCATTCAGTCGGTCCCAATCATCGTCCGACCACAAGCTGACATGGCGGCGTAGCACGACATTCCGTCTTCATGGTATGCTCGCCGCGACCACTTTGAACACTTGCCAGTCGATCGGAATGGACGATTCATGAATCTGTCGGGATCGCGGCCTTCGCCGACGTTGGATGAATTGATTGCACTCAACTACGAGATTGCCGCACTCGTCAGGGCCGGCGTGCCTTTAGAGATTGGGCTGAGAAGTTCTTCCGATACCGACAGCCGGTTGACGCGCCTGTCGGGGCGGCTGTCTCAGCGGTTGACGGATGGCATGGGGTTGTCGGATGCCGTCGCACAAGAAGGACCGGCCGTCTCGCCCATCTACACGGCCGTGATCGAGGCAGGACTCGCATCCGGGCGACTGCCTGAAGCTCTGGAATCGCTCGCAGAGTCGGGCCAGATGATTCAGGAAACACGTCGCGCCGTGATCACCGCATCCATCTACCCTCTGATTTGCCTGTGTGTCGTGTACGGGTTGTTCTGTGGATTCATCACCTGGATGATCCCCATGCTGCTGAAGAGCGGCGACTTGATACCGGCGCGGGGTGTTCTCCGTCTGCTGCAACCGCTGTACGAACATCAGCGGTATTTTACGATGGTGATTCCATGCACCGTATTTGCCCTGGTGGTAATCATCGTCTTGTTAAGGAACGGACTGACGCGCGGATTGTGGAACTGGTTGCTCTCCTGCCGTTGGATCGTGGGACGAAGCCTGACCTGGGCCCAATTTACGGAACTTTTGGCGCTGCAGATCGAGCACCAAACGGCACTGCCACGTGCATTCGTGCTGGCAGCCGACTCGGTCGATGACGCACGCTGGCAACGCGAAGCCCGCCAAGTCAGTGAACAGCTTACAAACGGCGTACCACTGAAACAGGCACTCGACGCCGCGACATCATTGCCGCCGTTGATTCGCTGGATGCTCGCAACTGGCGAAAAACAGGGCAGCTTTGCCCAGACACTGCGATCACTCGGCGAGACTTATCGTCGGCGTTCCCTGCGGCGAGCTGCAATCGTGAAAGTGTGGCTTCCCGTGCTGATCACAATCTGCTTCACTGGAACCATCGGACTGGCTTACGGATTGGCGTTTGTCATTCCGCTTCGTGAGCTTTATGAGGGGTTGGCGCAGGAATGAACCAGGGATTGTGGCGGTTTGCGAAATGGATTGACCCGATTCCCGAATCGGCACGTGTCTCGCTCGGCGAAGGTGGAACACCTCTTGTTCGCTCGCGCCGAATCGGCCCCAGCGTCGGGCTGAAGAACCTTTACTTCAAACTTGAGTTCACCAATCCCACCGGGTCGTACAAAGATCGATTTGCCTGTGCGGCGATCTCGGACATGGTCGCTAACGGCAAAACCGAATGCATCGCAACCTCCAGCGGCAACACCGGCGCGGCACTCGCCGCGTACTGTGCGGTCGCAGGTATCACATGCGAAATCGCAATCGTCGAGAAAGCCCCTGAAGGCAAGTTGCGACAGATGCTGGCGTACGGAGCCAAGCTCTATCGGGTTCGCGGATTCGGGGTCGACAGCCGCACGTCCGATCGCGTCATCGAATGCCTCAAACTGCTCAGCGGTCGGCCGCAGGCGCAGATGCAGATCAGCGCATTCGCCTATAGCCCGATCGGGATGAGCGGTGTGTACAGTATTTCACACGAACTGGTGGAACAGATCACCGATCCGATCGATCACGTGTTCTGCATGGCGGGCGGTGGCGGGTTCGTCTTGGCGATCGCACGCGGGTTTGAGCAACTGCTTTCAACGGGACAGATCTCTCGACGCCCTAAAGTGGAATGTGTCCAGCCGGCCGGAAACAACACCATCGCCGGACCGCTGAAATCGGGACTGAACGTTTGCCAGACAGTCGAATGCACCACCCGAATTAGTGGCCTTCAGGTCCCGCAAATCATCGACGGAAACGAGGTCATTGCCGCATGTCGGTTGGGCGGTGGCACCGGACATGTGGTTTCCGATGAATCGATCTTCGAAGCCCAGTCTCGCCTGGCACTGGAAGAGGGACTCTTTTCCGAACCCGCGGGCTCGACCGCCGTGGCCGGCGTCTTGCAGGCGGCACGTCAGGGATTAATTGATCCCCACGCGAACATTGTGTGTGTCATCAGCGGTTCCGGATTCAAAGATCCCAGTTCACTGGAAGCGATGACGCGACACGCCAGTTGTCCCACAATCGAACTGGCGGAACTGGAACAACGCGTCGCGGATCACAAGTAAGCCCCGCCGAATCGGACGATCCCCTGCGAATTCGCGGCGTCCATGTTATGATTCTCGTAGCGTTCGTTTGCCGCTTGTGGAAATCACGGAAACTGGTCTGCCAGATCCTTTGATTGCGATGGCGGGCTCCGCACTGCGGAACCTGTCGCTACGATTTTCATCCGCGGCGAAATGTTCGTTGTGAATCCGTCAGTTTCGAGTTGCCCTGGAATTACGTCCAGTATGTCTGATACCACCGCTTCGGCTGTCCCACCATCCAATCCGTCGTCGACCGATCTGCTCCCTCGTGTGGGTAGTGGAATCAACTACGAGCGATTTCTCGACTGCGTCCATTGCGGGCTCTGTACGGCCTCGTGCCCAACCTACTTGGAAACGGGTAACGAGAACGACAGTCCACGTGGACGCATTTACCTGATGCGCGCCGTGACGGACGGACGGCTTGAGCTGACGCACAACGTGAAAGAGCATCTCGATCTGTGTCTTGATTGCCGCAGTTGCGAGACCGCTTGTCCGTCGGGCGTTCAGTACGGCCGCTTGATTGAGCCGTTCCGGGTCGAAATGCAGCAGCGGGCCGCCAAACTTTCGAAGTCGGGCGGGTCGTACGACTGGTTCCAGCAATGGATCCTGTATGGCCTGTTCCCCTATCCTGGCCGTCTGCGCTGGGCACTGGCCCCCGCGAAGATCATGCAGGTTCTGAAGCTGGACAAGCTGGCGGAACGGATCGGGTTGACGAAACTCTTGCCGGAACGGCTGCAGCGGATGCAACGCCTGTTGCCACCGCTCAAACGTCGCGAACGGCGACTGCCAGAATTCCTCCCGGCAATCGGCCCACGACGTGCGCGTGTCGCGCTATTCACGGGGTGCGTTGCCGAAGCGATGTTCCATCACGTGAACTGGGCAACGGCCCGTGTATTACAGGCCAACGGCTGCGACGTGGTGATTCCACGGACGCAGGCCTGTTGCGGAGCAATCCACTACCACAGTGGTGCCGGTCAACCCGCACTCGATCTGGCACGACAGAATGCCAACGCCTTCGGTGCCGAGGATCTCGATGCCGTGATCGTCAATGTCGCGGGCTGCGGATCGATGCTCAAGGACTATGGGCACCTCGCCGACGAAGTTCCCTCGAACGATCCGCACACGGTTCCGCTGCTCGAAAAATTTGCCGGAAAGATCAAAGACATCTCGGAGTTTCTGGCGGCACTCGGCCCGATCGCCCCGAAAGGCGAAGTCCGAATGAAGGCGACGTATCACGACGCTTGCCATTTGTGCCACGCTCAGAAGATTCGCGAACAACCCCGCGATCTGTTGGCACTCGTTCCCGGCCTGGAACTTGTGCCGCTGGCCGAATCAGAAATCTGCTGCGGGGCGGCGGGCAGCTATAACTTGACCGAAGGTGAGATGGCCGACCGTCTGGCCGACCGGAAGCTCAAAAATATTCTCGCGACAGGGGCTGAAACGGTCATTATGGGCAACGCCGGATGCTCGCTCCAGATTCAGGCCGCGCTGCGAAAAGCTGAAAGCCTGATTTGGGTTGCGCACCCCATGGAAATCCTCGATTTGAGCTATTCCGGGCAAGACTGGCATGCTCAAGCGCCAGTGAAAAGCTGACGAGTATATTGGCGTTTGCTTGAATGCTGGGTGGTCTTGGCAGTTTAGCGAACCTGACTGCGACAATACCGCGTAAAGCGATTGTAAGCGGAGTGCCGTTCGTTCCTGGCCGATGAATTCCGAAGTCAATTGTGCGTGAAGCCATTCGTGGTTTCCGAAACGGAATTCGGATCAGGAAGTGAGCCCTCAAAATGCCAGATCAGAACATCATGCAGATGATCGATTACATCGCACACGAAGTGTTGATGTGGATTGGATTCGGAACTCTCGTTGGCTTGGCAGCCAAAGCATTGATGCCGGGGCGCGATCCAGGCGGTGCCATTGGAACGACATTGATGGGTGTGGTGGGCAGCTTGATCGGCTGCAGCATGTTGTTGCTGATTGACACCAGCTTTAAGATTACTCCGATCAGTCCACTCGGCTTTCTCGCGGGAACATCGGGCGCGTTCGTCCTGCTGTTCTTCTTCCGGCTGCTGTCGAATTCGTACATCGCGGAACCCGTCGATGGACAAATCAACGGCAGGCCTGGTACTGCTGTGACGACGTACTATCGCAGACGGCGTCGTGCCGCTTGATGAACGGTTTCGTAACTCCGGCGTAACCCGCAATCGCAACTCGACGTCCAACAGCAGGGTCGAACGACTTTTAAAAGTCGCTCGACCCTTGTTCGTTGACGATTTGTCGACGGTCCAATCATGCCATCGGATCTCGTGACAAGAATCTCCTAGCCGTGGCGTCCGCAAGTGGGGAACGGCATACTGTCGGGAAGCTCGTGAACGGCTGTTTTTGTCAGACTGATGGATGAACCGTTCATGGCGTTACCTCGCGACTGTACCGCTAAAGGAAACTCTATGATCGATTGGAAATGGACGGCACTGATCGTTCTGGCCGGAACCGTATTGCCCCTGTCGGCGGCGGACCTCAATGACCTGACCACCGTTGGATCAACACCGACAAAGGTGGTTGGCGACTGCAAATTTACCGAAGGTCCCGCATTCAGCCCCAAGGGCTTTCTGCTGTTCAGCGACATTCCCAATTCGCGCATCGTAAGGCTCGACGCCGATGGTTCGACCAGCGAATTTCTGAGTCCCTCGGGTAAAGCCAATGGGCTGGTCTTCGACGCCGCCGGGCACCTTTATGCCTGCCAGGGTGGATCACGACGCGTGGTCAAGATCGCCATCCAAGATGGCAAGATTGAAGCCCTCGCGGATCGTTTCGACGGCCAACCGCTCAACAGTCCGAATGACCTGGCACTTGACGGAAAAGGTGGATTGTACTTCACCGATCCTCGGTACGGGGCGGACATGAAGATCGATCAGTCCTGTATGGGCGTTTACTATGTCGACGCGTCCGGCAAGACCACACGCGTCATCGATTCCCTGAAGCGGCCCAATGGGATTCTCGTCTCGATCGACGGCAAGTCCCTTTACGTCGCCGAACCCAACGAACGTCAGCTCTGGCAATATCAAATCACCGCCCCTGGGAAACTGAGCGCGGGCAAGATCATCTTTACCGGCGATGCCACCAAGGATGGCGGCGGCCCTGATGGGATGTGTCTCGATCAGCACGGTAATATTTATACGACGTACAACGGCATCGTCGTTTTGAGCCCTGCAGGTGAACTGATCGGGCGCATTGACGTACCGGAACATCCGGCAAACTGCACATTCGGCGGTGCGGATGGCAAGACGCTGTATATCACGGCCCGTACAAGCCTGTACTCCCTGCCCATGAAGGTCGCGGGAGCGCCACTCGCTGAACGAGGCCCCAGCCCGGCCCCACAAGTCAGTCGCCGCCAGTCGTTCCGAGGTGCGATGCATCTGACGCAAGACAAAAACGCCGGCGACGACGCCAAGGAAGTGGAAATCAAAGGTATCAAGCTGTTGATTCCCGCGAACTGGAAACCAGAAAAGCCCTCTAACAATCTGCGGCTGGCCCAGTACAAGCCACCCGCAGCCGACGGAGACAAACCCACGGCAGAGCTAGTGGTTTCGTCATTTGGCGGTGACGGCGGTGGTGTCGATCAAAACCTAAAACGGTGGAATGACCAATTTACGAGCGAAGGTCGGAAGATCAAGCTGACAACCGGCGATTGCCCGCAAGGAAAGTACACATTAAGTGATATCAGCGGCACCTATCTGCAATCGAGCGGCGGCCCGTTTGCCGGTGGAAAAAAAACGCCGATGCCCGAATATCGTTCGCTGAGCGTCGTGCTGCTGGTTCCAGATGAAGGCGCCTACTTTCTGCGTTTCACAGGTCCGGAAAAGACGATCACGGCGTGCGCTGAAGCTTTCCGAAAATCATTCGGAGCCGATGCCGCTAAGGAAACCGAATACGTTCTGAAGTAGCAGAACCTTCACGTGTCGGCACGGGGTGAACGGACATACCACCTTCGGCACGTGAAGCGTTGCCACTGACACAGTCTGGAAACTCGAAAAGGGGTGAGGGCATCCGATGATGTCCTCACCCCAGATCTTGCGCGGCCAACTCGAGGCTTTTCAGCCTGAGATGACGCCTCGATCAACTCACTGCGAGCAGGCCCGTGAGCCAGCTCGCGCGATTCGCAACTCTGTTAGAACAGAGTCGTTGTGGCACTAGCTACCGCAGGCACAGACGGGACATTCGCAGGCAGTGCACGAGCAACCATTCGCATCACAAGTGGCGCATTCGCAGGCGCCCGCATTGCTTGGTGCAGCGACACTCGCCGCAGCGGGAGCACAGCAGGCGAGAGTGCCTTTGGCAAGTGAAACGGTGTAGGACGGAACTGATGCCGCAGAAACGGTTGCCGCCGAGCAGCCACAGCTTCCGCATTCACAGGTGTCGCACGAACAGACGCCTCCGCTGCAGTCAGGACACTTGCAGTCGACGCATCCGCAGGCCGCCTTGGATTTCGCAGGGCTATTGTCCGCACCGGCGAACGCGAAGGTGAATGTCAGGCCCAAGGCAAGAATCAGAAACGCCGCAGAAACAACAAAATTCTTCATGGCTAAACTCCAAACTGAAAACATTGAGAATGAAACGAGATCGAATCGAGGAATGTTCGATCGGCTCATTCTCGCCATTGACAGAGAAGCGCCAGCAGAGGCGGTCCTGAGGGACGCGCGACTCGTACGGTCGCATCGCACGGACGTTCATCGCCACCCCGCACGATGGTCTCAAAGGGCAACCAAAGTGCCCATCCAAGATCGAGCGATGTCGGCGGGCCGTCTGCTTTCGACGGAATTGGTTGAGGCGCCGCCTTCACACAACACGAACACGGCGGTTTCACAAGATTCTTGTTCGCGGATCGTTGGGCACAACAAGTCTTCGATTTCGCAGTGCGTGCCGAGGGCTTGACGATTCTCGCGTGGCAACAGTTCGGTTTGACCTCAGCAGGCTTCGTGCAACAGCACGACGTCGCATTCGCCAGCACCGGATTGACGGCGATCGCGAACATGCACAGCAGAGTCAAGAAAGTTCGAAAGTTCCACATCATGTTACGTTTGCGTTGAGTCGCTACCTTGTAAGGCATTCAAGATCGGGCAACCGACGATCGAACCATCACCATGGCATTGGTTGATCAGCGACTGCAGTCCTTCACGCATGCGCTGGAGATCGGCGATTTTTTCGTCGATCTCCGCGACTTTCTTCCGGGCCTGCTGTCGGACTTCTGTTCTTGGCGTCGAAACATCCGTCCGTATTTCCAGCAGGCTTTTGATTTCCTTCAGCGTAAAACCAAGCTCTTTGGCGCGGCGAATAAAACGCAAGACCTGAACTGTCTGAGCGTCATATTGCCGATATCCTGAACTTTTGCGTTCCGGTTCCTCCAGCAACCCCTGCCGCTCGTAAAACCGAACCGTCTCAACTCCGACACCGCCACGCTTGGCGAGTTCTCCAATACTGAGCGTCATCATCAAGTTGTCTCCGCGGGTCATTATGCGCTCCGTACTATACTACGGAGTCAACGGTAAAAATCCGAGAAGGGCCAAATTCTGGAAACGCCGTGAATTCGTCACCGGGTGCATCCCGTGGTGCAATTCCCACCGTCGAACGGTTGCCCTGATGGACAACAGCGCGTTAAGAACAGTTCCGAAAGAGTTTGCGTGAGTTCCGTCCTAACCAGCCCAGCATCATCAGGTGATCGTGACCATTCCAAACAAATCCGAAATCGAAGGACCGGCGACGCTCGAGCTTCCCGCAGGCGGCGCGGCGCCATCTCGCCTGGTTTCTGTTGACGCCTATCGTGGCTGGGTGATGCTGTTGATGATGGCCGAAGTTCTCAGGCTGAGGGACGTCGCGAAAGCGCTTCCCGAAAGTCGTCTCTGGGCCTTTCTCGCACAGCAGCAGTCACACGTGACGTGGGTCGGATGTGTGTTACACGACATGATTCAGCCGTCGTTTTCGTTTCTGGTCGGCGTCGCACTTCCGTTGTCGCTAAGGCGGCGATCCCTTTCGGGCCAACCACTTTGGCAACGCACCGCTCACGCGGCCTGGCGTTCCCTGGTCCTGATTCTGCTTGGAGTTTTTCTGCGTTCAACCCATTCGACGCAAACCCGATGGACGTTCGAAGACACGCTCTCGCAGATTGGCTTGGGGTATCTGTTTCTTTATCTGTTGTCGCTCTGCTCCAGGCGCGCCCAGTGGGCGGCCCTGATTTCCATTCTCGTTGGATACTGGTTGTTCTTCGCGCTCTATCCGCTACCGGGAGCGGATTTTGACTGGGCCAAGATTAAGGGAGACCCCAATTCCCCGTCACACTTGAGTGGATTTGCGGCGCACTGGAATTTGAATACGAATCCAGCCTGGGCATTCGACACGTGGTTCCTGAATTTGTTCCCCCGACAGGCCCCTTTTACGCACAACGGTGGCGGCTATTCAACGCTGAATTTCATTCCGACACTGGCCACGATGATCCTGGGGCTTCTGGCCGGTGGTGTCATCGTGAGTGACCGTTCAACGAGATTCAAATTGATCTGGTTGGTCAGCGCGGGGCTGATTGGGCTGGCGAGCGGTCTGATCTTGGACGCGGCGGGACTTTGCCCAATCGTGAAGAAAATCTGGACCCCCAGTTGGGTGCTGTTTAGCGGCGGCTGGTGCTTTTTGATTCTGGCCGCATGGTATGCGGTGGTGGATGTCGCAAAGTGGCAGAGTTGGGCGTTCGTCTTTGTCGTCGTGGGAATGAACTCGATCGCAGCCTACTTGATTTCACACCTGTGGGACGACTTCATCGCACGCGCTCTCAAGACCCATCTGGGTGAATCACTCTTCCAGATTGCGGGAGCCGCCTATCAACCACTCCTACTCGGCGCAGCGGTTCTCACCGTGGAGTGGCTCATTCTGTTGTGGATGTATCGCCGGAAGATTTTCTTGCGTGTTTGAGGCATCACACGTGTGAATCTCAAACCCAGGTCACGGCGTCGACAAATCTTCGGCGACGTGTCGAATCGATGCATATCGGATCGTGAAACCAATCAGCCGACACGTCGGTGCGGTCCTTTTAGATGCGCTCGCGGCCGATTCCTGATCCTGCTTGCGTCTTGTCATACCGGAATCTTCGGGTGGCTGAAGGGCATTGCCAAAACTTCGGGCCTTGCAGCGATTCGCTCGTCCAGGCCCTGGCTTCCGACCCAGATTTTGAATCCAGACAACGCACGGGTTAATCATTTCCGCCACTTGCGGTTTCTGCCTCAAGAAGACTCAACGGAATCTTGAGCGTTCAAGGAGCTGCCAGTGGATACGTCGCCACACATCGCGTTAATCGCTCCGCCGTGGGCCGTCATGTGGGTGCTGGCAATCGCGATCTATTCCATCCTCAAAGGGCTTGTCTTTTGCATCGCTGACCGGCAAGACATCCCCGTTTGGCGACAGGCGGCATTTCTGTTCGCATGGCCTGGAATGGATTCCAATTCGTTTATGGTCGAAACGTGCGGCTTGGATCAACGTCCGACTGCCATCGAGTTCCTGTTCGCCGTCGCGAAGCTTTTCATCGGACTTGCCATGCTACTGGGGGCGGTCCCCAAAGCGGTGACATTCAATGACAATTTGCTCGGTTGGATTGGGATGATCGGAATTGCTCTGTCACTGCACTTTGGCTTGTTTCACCTGTTGTCGTGCATCTGGAGATCCTGTGGAATCTGTGCGACTGCGATCATGAACTGGCCGATTTGTGCGGTGAGTCTCAGTGATTTCTGGGGACGACGATGGAACTTGGCATTTCGCGATTTGACCTATCAATTCATCTATCGGCCGTTGTCTCGTCGAATCGGAACGAGGCTCTCACTGATGGTGGGATTTCTGGCCAGCGGATTGGTGCATGACTTCGTGATTTCGGTTCCTGCCCAGGATGGGTACGGCGGCCCAACCTGCTACTTCGTACTGCAAGGGCTGGGAATTGGGTTTGAAAAGAGTTCATTTGGGCGAGCGATCGGACTTGGCCGAGGCGTCAGAGGACGCCTGTTTTGCGCAGCGACCGTCCTCTTGCCTAGTGGATACTTGTTTCATCCGGCGTTCATCAGCCGAGTGATTATTCCGTTTCTCACCTGCCGCTGAAAAACGACAAACTGGCTCTGCCTCGAACAGAAACGAGATGAACTCGCCTTCGTCGAGAGACATCCCCACTCGATGGAATCATTTGCTTGCAAAATAAGAGGATCATCCGATGAAGATTGAGCTGTCGAATGCAATCTACTTGATCGGGATTGGACAATTCGGCGTCCTGTTCGCATCCGCCCTGGTCCCGCTTCGACTCGACTGGAAACAATCGCTCGCAAGCCTGCCTCCATTAATGCGGCAGTTGTTCTGGGTTTCCGGCGGCTATGTCGTGCTTTCCATTGTCAGCCTCGGACTCATTTGAATATCGAACGCTGACGAGTTGGCTCAATCCAGTCCGCTGGCTCGCGCAATCTGCATTTACGGAGTTGTGTTCTGGGGAATCCGCCTGGCACTTCAGCCAATTCTCGCGGCCAAGCCCTTTTTGACCACTTGGTGGCTCTATGGGGGATACCACTTCCTGACACTCCTCTTCCTATCCTTCGTGGCGGTTTATGCCTGGGCATTGATTCGCCTGTCCATTTGACGGCGTGACGAGCGCTGGAATCGCGCTGGAATATCCAAAATCCGTCACCGCACAATCATAAGTCAATTGAATTTCACCTTCAGACACACTTCAATAAGGGTCGATGTGATCACAAGTTCATTAAGCGGTTGATTGCTCGAAACATCATTCACATCTCGGTCAACGGATAAAAAATCCATTCTTTCGCGTTGATTGAGTTCAGAATCTCGCCTCAGAAGACAACAAGTTCGTCTAACAGCGCAATGGTCTGACTGTCTCTGTCGTCGATTTCAACGGACGATTCGCACGCTTTTGTGTCCGTCGTCCTGCACCTCTACCGCGTGAGGAGACTGAATTTCATGGCAACCGCAACTCGCCTCAACGCCATTGTTCGACGCCCCAAAACGCGACTGGCATTTACTCTGATTGAACTTCTCGTCGTCATCGCCATCATTGCGGTGCTGATTGCGTTATTGTTGCCAGCCGTGCAACAAGCCCGCGAAGCCGCACGTCGAACTCAGTGTCGTAACAATCTCAAGCAGATCGGCCTGGCGTTTCACAACTATGAAAATACGGTCCGCCAGTTTCCACCCGCCTATGTGTTGCTGATCGGTCCCATTCTAAGCAGCATGGGCAGCGGAATCGTCGCCCCGTATGACGATCTGAACATCCATGGTTACACCGAGTTCATTCTTCCCTACCTGGATCAGACTAATGTCTATAACGCGATCAACTTTTCGGCCCCCTACTCGTCCCCAGTCAATCTCAGCTTTGCGGGATTACCGAACTACACCGCGAACAATCAGGCCGCGATCAAGTCCGTGATCCCCGCCTTCGTCTGCCCTTCAACGGCTCGAACGGAGAATCCGATTACGATCACGACAACCGCATTAGGTCCCCCATTGACCTGGGTTACCGGCGCGATGGACTACAGTCCGTTCGGCGGCGCGCTGGGTGCCTACTGGAACACTTACGTCCAGCCAACAACCGGCAGTGTTCCCCGCACAGGCATCCTGTCGGATGGCAATCCTACCGTTCGAGTCGGCGACATAACGGACGGCACGTCCAACACGTTGATCCTGTTCGAACTTGCTGGCCGCAATGACCTGTTTCGTAAGAACAAGCTCGTCACGATCAATGGAACCCAAGGCGGCGGCTGGGCCGACCTTTCGAATTTCGAAAACTGGCTAGCCGGAAGTTTGCTCGACGGAACAGGTACCGAGGGCCCCTGCGTCGTGAACTGCACCAATGAGAGCGGACGGGGCATGTACAGCTTCCATACTGGAGGTGTCACGATGCTGATGGCGGACGGTTCGGTTCGATTCGTCTCGGAGAACATCAATTCGGTGACTCTGTTCCGACTGGGTGCCTTTCAAGACGGCGGAATCGTCGGGGCATTCTGAGCGGGCCACACCAATTTGTCTTCGACTGGCTGTAGTTGTCATTGATGGCGATACCAGAAGATCGCTCGCGATCGATTGAGCGACGGGGCGTCAGGTCGCTTGGCCTTCACCATATCATGGCGTTTTTGAATCGGAATGAAGCCAGTCCCCGTGATTTCAACCGACAATTTAAAGTGAGCCGTTATGCGAGAACCGCGGTACAGCATTCGGTGGGCGTCCATCACTTCGCGACTCTTGCTCATCAGCGCCCTGTGTGCGGGCTGCGGAAGAATGTCGGATGCGGACAGGTTGAAAAAACTGATCCCCAATGCACAGCAGACAACGCGCGTTTCTGGAAAAGTGCTGGTTGACGGCAAGCCCGTGAAAGATCTGTTCGTCTATCTCAATCCCGCAGACGCAGCGGGGAGCGCTGGAACGACAAGCTCGAAAGCACAGTGCCTGGAAGATGGCCATTTTGACATCGGGACATACCTTGGACACGACGGGGCGCCGAAAGGAACGTATAAAGTCACGATGCAGTGGCTGAAGCATAACGATTTGGGAAATCGCTGGAGTGGTCCTGACCAGTTGAAGGGTCTCTACGGTGATCCTGTAAAGTCGGAATTCACAATCGAAGTCAAAGACGCGCCGATCACCGATCTCACGTATGAACTGAAGATCGCCGGACGCACTGGGATGAGCGACAACAAAGGAAGTAAAAAAGTCGGACCAATCGACGGGAAGGCCGCCAAGCGATAGCTCTTGTGGCCCCTTCGAGGACATGCGTCATCTTCCTTGGCGATCGCATTTCCTGATGGAATTCTGCCCCGGCCACCCACCATTGTTGCCCTTGCGAAAATCGAAGGCCGTTCGATGACAGCCGGTTTCCATTGATCGCCGACCCCGCCTGGATTGTTTCGCAACATCCGGGAATCGCCGATCACCTATACTTCTCTTCTTTGAGAGGTATACTTCGATGAGCCTCTGGACGCGTTGACCGTCTCCTTGGATGGGAAGGTCTGCGTTCGCGAGCAGGGGCCGTCCTACGAGGAAATCACGCATGAGTCATCCGCGAACTCGTCCGTCTCGAATTGAGTCTCGCTCGCGGAACGGGTGGTGGCTGCTGATCCTGCTGGCCGCATTTTCGCCCGATTTCACGATCCGATCTTTCTGTCTGGCGGCCGAACCCGAAGAAACGGCGCCCGTTCCGCCTGAAAATGCCGATCCCAAAGCCCTGCAAAAGATCATTCGTGATCTATTTGGTGGTCGCAATCCAGGTGGTCGATTACGGCCCACAAGACAGCCGAACGAACAAGAATCCAGAAACCCGCGCGGCATGCGCGACCCAATCGATAACCGTGCGCCGCGCGATGTCAAAGTGGAACAACTGTTGACGGTCGCGGATCAGGCGATTCAGCAGAAGAACTGGAAGTCGGCGGTCGATGCGTATCAGCGATTGCTGGACCTGCCCGAAGATTCGCTGCATCGCTCGAGCGAAGGAAAGTGGCAGTCTGTCCGCCAAACCGTCAATGATCGATTTCGAAGCCTGCCCGAAGCGACTCTGGCAGAATATCGCGCGCAATTCGGAGGATTGGCCAATCAGCAATTGATGGCCGCCCGGCGAAGCGGCCGAACGGCAGACTTCGTCAGTGTCGCGACCCGCTTCTTTCATACTCAAGCAGGTTACGAAGCCGCGCAGTACCTGGCCTGTCAGCACTTTGACCGATCGGAATACGAACTAGCGGCAATCTGGTTTACTCAACTGGCGGCATCGCCGACAGCCATGACGCGTCAAGACCCCTGGCTGCTGAACGCCGCATCCGCTCTGGCCCGCGCGGGCGACCGAAACGGGGCCATGGCCTTGCTCGAACGGATGTCACAGGGCACATCCACCATGGTCTCTCTTGGTTCGGGCAACATCAAAGCGTCCGATTGGATCAGCCGGCTGGATTCTGAACCGCCACGATCCCCGGGCTCGATCGAAGATTGGACCCACATTTACGGGACCGCTTCGCGACTCGGTAAGGCCGTCGGTGGTGATGCCCTGTTGTCACCCAACTGGACCTTGCCACTGACATCCAGCCATGCTGTACGCGGACTGCTGAAATGGTTGCTTCATGATTTGCAGGATCAGCAGCGAGCTTTGATCCTGGCCGGACAGCCGTTGGCCGTCGACGGAAAGGTGCTGTACCGCGACTTGCGAGGAATCCGTTGCATCGACATTAATACGGGACACACCTTGTGGGAAGGTGTTGAGGGTGTGTCCGCCGAACGAATTCTGGGTGGGTTTCCTTCACAGCAGATTGATCCTCAGGAAGTCTGGCGCGGGCAGGCAAATCCGTTTCAGAATTCGAATGAATACCAGGGAGCGTCCGCCGAATTCAGCCCCCTGACGAGTCTCCTTTTTCGCGATGGCACTTATGGCCTGCTCAGTAGTGATGGACACCAGTTGTTCGTCATCGAAGACCACGGAATTCTGTCGGCCCGGCATCCGGGTCAACAGTGGGGCTGGGACGGAAACAACGAACCGCAAGACCCATTCGGAGTTCCCTGGAAAACGAACCGGCTCGTCTCGTACGACTTGCGTACGGGAAAGGCGCTATGGAGCCTTGGAGGCAGCGAATCGCACGAGTCGTTTGATCTGCCACTGGCCGGATCCTATTTCTATGGAACGCCTGCCATCGATGGCAACGAGATGTTCGCGGTCGTTGGCAAGGCCGACGAAGTCCGACTCTGGGCGCTCGATCGCGCCACGGGAACTCCCCTCTGGTCGCAATTAATTGGTTATTCCGACACAAAGATCGATCAGGATCTCACGCGACGCTGGATCGCATCGCAAGTGGCCGTTGGCAATGGTGTGATCGTCTGTCCGACGACCGTGGGGTGGCTGGTGGCCATCGATCGTCTGCGACAATCGGTCATGTGGGCGTATCGCTATGCACCGCGAACGAACGGCAGTCCCGTGGACCGCGAGTCAGGAACGGCATTGTTGCCACAACGCGACCTGAGCGGAACGTGGAGCCCCTCGGCACCGATCATTAGCGGCAATCACATCCTGTTCACGCCGCAGGACGAACCCCAGATCTTTTGCCTGAATGTCACGGACGGACGATTGATCTGGAGCAAACCCAAAGAGCGTGGCGTCTATCTGGCCGGTGTCTTCCAGGAATTGGTGCTTGTAGTCGGCGAATCGAACGTGACCGCATATCACATCGACGATGGACGGACAGTCTGGGTCTTGCAAATTGATGAGGGAATTCGACCTTCGGGACGTGGTATCGCAGTCGATGACCGATACTACTTGCCGCTTAGCAGCGGGGCGTTGCAATCGATCGACTTGAACTCGGGAAAAGTCGCGACGCAGTCGTTCGTCGGGTCTCAGCAGTCGGCGCTCGGCAATCTGGTCATGCACCACGGAAAGCTGTTGTCGCTTAGCCCGCACGGCCTGTCCGCGTTCGCTCAACGGGATGCCGTTCTGGCTGAAATCAATCAGCGGCTGACTCGCGATCAGGACGATCCCTGGGCGCTGTTGCGATCGAGCGAAATTCAGTTGCTCAATCGTCACTATGCCGATGCGTTACCACTGCTGCGCAAAATTCCGAAGGAACGACTCTCACCGCCTGAACAGGAACGGTATCAAGCGGCATTAATCGAATGCCTCTCGACACTCATTCAAGAAAACGTGTCGAGCCGAACGTCAGAATTGGATGAGCTTGGGCATCTGGCCTCGTCGGCGGACGATCAGCTTTTGTTCCATGAGCTGACTGCAAAAAAGCTCCTGAAGGATCAGCAGCCGATTCCGGCCTTCGAAATGTTCGTTCGTCTCGCTAAAGACGGCGATGACGATTCCATGACTCGGGGCGACGATCGAAGCGTTTCCGTGCGCCGACGGGCGTGGCTTAGCGGCCGACTTTCCGAAATCTGGACGATGGCGTCAAAGGCCGACCGGGCAACACTGGATCAACTCGTGACCACGGAAGTGGAAACTGCCATACAAGCCGGCGGCGACACCTGCGACCGCATCGGAAAACTGTTCGCGTTTCACCCTGCCGCGGTTCGAGCGATCGAGGCGTCTGTCGAGTCACTGATTCTGGCGAACAAATCAGGGCAGGCCCGCATTGTCCTGCAGCAACTGATTGAACATCCGGATGCGAACATTGCAGCGCAGGCCACCGATCGGCTGGCAAGGTTGATGATGCAGTGCCATCAAGCCGCCGATGCGGCCTTTTATTTTCGGCGTCTGGAATCGAAATTTGAAAACGTGGTAGTCCGCGACGGACTGACGGGGGCCGAACTAGCGGCTCGCGCACGTGCGGATCATTCGGCAGATTTTGAACCGAGACCAACCGGCGTTGCCTGGACGTCGAATCGTTTGAAGCTGGAACAGTCGGTCATGATGTATAGCCAGCCTTCGCACGATGTGGCGCTGGATTCCCGGTTGCCCTATTTCCAGCGTTTATCCCTTGAATCGTTTCAAAGCGACCAGCGGCTGGCTTTAGAGTCGCTGGCAACGGGACGATTGGACTGGATGATTCCCCTTCGCAGTGCCGTCCGAGCCGCCGATGATGGAAATCTGACGACGCGACTGATCGGCCACCAGATGTTCTTCGTGAGTCGTGGTGTGCTGCACGCCGTGTCCCCACTCGACAAACAGGTCTTGTGGACCAAGACTCTGGACGGTCACGTCGATGGAAGTTCGCCATTCCGGAACGACGGCCGCCCATCGATCACACCGATGATCGCGCCCGGTCGCGACGAAATGTCACAGATGATGCTGTTGCAGCGGGCCTACTCCACCGGCCCTTTGGCGGTTGTTCAGCCGCACTATCTGTGTATTCAGGGCCGTCGATCGCTTTCCGTGCTCGATCCCCAAACAGGACGCGAGGTCTGGAAACTGGATGGACTACCCATGAATTCGCAGGTCGTCGGAACAAGCGAAGTCTTGTTTACGATGATTCCGGGAAAGAACGATGTGCTGGCCTATCGCGCCCTGGATGGCAAGCCGCTGCTGGTTCCCAATTTGCAAAAACTGCTCAGCCAGACATTGCTGACGCACGGTTCGTCATTGCTGTTGATCAAAGCCGGAAAGCCCTCGGCCCTCAGTGCCTTAGGAATCCGGCTTTCAGGCGGCCCACAGATTTCGCTTCAGCTTCATGATCCCGTCAAAGACAAAACCATCTGGCAAATTGACGACCTGCCTGGGGGAAGTCGCATCAGTCCGCTTGATGACGAAGAAGTCGTTGTTGCACGGCCAGACGGTCGAGTCCAACGGATTGAAGTGGCGACCGGCACCGTGACTGCATTGGAAGGAGTTCCAGACGACATCGAGAAATCAGCGAAGCGAGGACCAGCAACGGACAAATATCTGCTGGCGGACAACGATCGCATCTATCTGATTGCCAATTCCGCCGAAAGCATTATCGATTCCTCTGAAGAGAGCATCGAATCAATCCGCGTGCATGGCACGGTGTCGGCATGGAGCCGTCACGACAACCGATTCTTGTGGCAGCGAAGCGTCGCACATCACAATCTGGTCGTCGATCGTTTCGCATCCATGCCCGTATTTCTGTTCCTGTCGCGGAAATGGAAGCCTCGACAACGATTGGACGTTGGCTACTTGAATGTGACGGCGATCCACAAGCAGTCGGGCGAACTTCTGATCGATTCAAAGTTCCCTTCAGGCCACAGTGGATTTCATGCGCTCGCCATCCACGTCGACGATCCGTCGATTGAGTTGCGGTCGTACAACGCCAGGATCAGACTGTTGCCCACGATGGATGCGGGCGATCCTCAAAAGAACGAGTGACGCAGGATCTCTGTCAAAGGCCCCACAGAGCCTGAAGACATGCCACACAAGGCCGGACGTCACGTCACGCAATTTGTCCGCGGATTTCGGTTCGCCGTAGCGTTCACAATCCGTGGTGCGGGGGACAGACGCGTTGTCCCAAGTCATTGGAACCTTGAGTGCATCGACCGAGCAATCCTACCCTTTTTCGCGGGACGATGAGCCAGTCCCCAGCCGGTAAACGGCTCCTATTTCACCCCCAGTGGCCCCGTCGGCTTTGATCCGGCACCGCGATCGTTCGCCCCATGGCAGCGTTAAATACCGCTACTTCGGTGACTGGCCGGCATAACATCGAGCCGCCATTGCATCGTTGCCCAGCGCTTCGTAGGCACGCCCCATGGCTCGATGCAGATCGCGAACGGAAATCCCATCGTGATTCACGATGGCCTGGCACTGTTCCAGACACTCTTCGGGATTCGCCTCGTTGAGAGCGATTTCAGCCAGACGCAGACGTGCCCGATTGCTCCACTCAACAGACGTCCCATCGATCAACGTCTTCCATCGCTCTTTCGCCGACTCGGCTCGTCCGTTCTCGCCGTCCAGATCCGCAAGTAAGTATGTCATCTCAGACCGAATCGCGTCAGTCACTCGACCTTTCAGCGTCTGCAGATAGACAGTCGATGTCTGATCATCGAATCCGAGTTGCATAAAAGCCCGCCCGATCAGCAGTTGGCCGGTCTGCCCTAACCATTCCGAGCGGGGCTGCAGTGCAATCAACGAACGGTAAAGAAAGACCGCTTCGCGTTCGCGCAAGTCTTCAGAGATCGAAAACCAGCGGGCGTAGCTTGTGACGAATGCAGCAGCCATTCGTACGTCAGGTTCGTCGAACAAGGGCTTGAACGTCAACATCGCCTCCGCGGCTTGCTGGTACTTTTCTTGCTTGAGGTAAGCCATTCCGAGCAGGACGGCGCCGCGGGCTTGTTCGTGGGGGTGATTAACCGTTTCCGTCGCGCGGCGAAACTGAAATGAGGCATCTTGTGCCTCACCCATATCCATAAGCAATCGTCCCAATTGCAACAGCGATGCGGTGTGCAGGCTGTGCCCTGGTGCGCCATCGACGACATAATGCAACTGAAATCCAGCTCGCTCGTACTCGCCGTCGCGAACATAGATCGAAGCGAGATTGTAAGCCGAACGAATGGCCACCGGGGTGGATTCGCGTCCGACAAGAGACAAATAGTATTGCGTCGCCTTGGGCTGCACCCCTTCGCAGTGTGCGATCAGTGCGCGCAGAAAGGTTGCCGCTTCACACAGACGATGAATGGGAATCCAGGCCTGCAGACTGGTCATGGTCAGGTCCATCATTCGACGAGCACGAACACCATCGGGGTCTGTGCGAGACACCGTCAACTGATCGCCTTCCAGTGTCCAGGTCGCCCGCAATTCGGAAGCGAGAATCGTCAGCGTCAAGCTGATTGGGCGATTCTCGGATTCCATGCTGACCGGACGCGCCAGCAGCGGATCATGTGCCACGTCAGACCAGTCAACCTTCCATCCACATTCGGCGGCCAAGCCTTCCAGAATCGACTTGATGGACTGATTTCGGCAGTCCACTTCAACCATTCCGGCGATGATCAAAGGAACGTCGCCGACTCTCATGGGCGTCTTTTTGACCTGGCATCGGAGTGCATTGGCAGGTCTGCTAGCGTCGAGTGACGGATCGTCTGATCCCGTCTGTCCGTCAGCCCACTCGATGGCCGCCTCAAGCGACCAGACCAGCAGTTCGCCCAAAGGAGGAACGGCATCCTCAAATCCGGGCACACCGCCCTCAACCGAGCGGTGTGCGAGGGTGATTGGCAGCAGGTAATCGATTTCGTGTTGCATTGTTCGGGGCAGCCGACCTTGTCCGTTAGTTTGAAACTCGAGCGAACGCAACAACCCCTCGGCGCTTTTCGGATCGTTTTTGCGAATGAACAGGCGCGCTTGCCCATAAATGGCCGCAGCCTTCAGCGTGGGATCTGAGGTATTCCCACTGACGATCTGCAAGTTGGACAAGGCGTCGTCCCAAAGCCCCAGCCCTTCCTGACAGAGCGCGATTCGGTACTGCAATTCCGGTAGCTGGCGAACAGGATCATCACTTCCCAATTTCTGGAAATAGCGAAGTGCGACTTCGTAACGGCGCGCCAGGAATTCGCGGTCACCAATCCGTCGATCAGCCCGCTGCAAATGGGGATCGACTTTGGTTGTCGGATCTTCGTGATGTTCGGCAGCGTGTGCGCGAGCCGTCGCCGCAGCAGATGCTTTGACACGGGCCACGCCCACACCGACCGCGATCGGAAAGATCGCCAGAATCGTCAAGATCAATGGAAACGTCACATTTCGCTTAGCTGGCGCCACTTCCGCAGTCATTTCCTTGCCTGTTTTTGATGCGTCCGCAACGGAGGCAGACGCTTGTCCGGTTGGCGTCGACGCGACGGGATGCTGGTTCGCAGTTGTCATCGGAACTGACCTTGACCAAAGAAGTCGAACCAGCAAATATGCCGCACGTTTCCGTAAGAGCAAACGATTAAGACACGTGGGATCTGCGAATCTTAAGATTGTGCGAGGAAGTTACCGTGAGAATCGAGCCCGGAAATTCGAACGTCCCCCCTGCTTCGGGACGTAAACCGGGACGCGCGACGTCTCGCCCTGCCTCGTCATCGTCGGCGTCATCAACTGAACGGTCATCCGAATCCGTCGTTTCTGCCGAAGCGTCCCCGTTTGCCAGTGGTTTAGAAGAATTGCCCGAAGTCCGAATGGATGTTGTCGAAGAAGTTCGCGAGCGACTGCGTCGGGGTGAGCATTTGACCCGCGATGCCGCCGAACGAACTGCTGCTGCCATCCTTGCGGATCTTGCTAGTTTCATCGGTCAATAGTCCGATTTCTCTGATTGCAATTCCGCCAGACGTTCAAGTCATTGGTGAGAACCTGCAAATCTCGGCATTTTACTTTTGTCGGCCCCCCGCCCGACCAGTGGCGGACCTCTCAAGGCTTGAGCCACCTCACGAACAGAGACTCGGGTGCGGCACCATGACCGTCATCGGTCGGGCTGCGTCTTGATCCCAAAATCATCTCCGGGTCCAAGACGGCCCTGATGATCGCCCGCAGTTGAAATCACGGGGAAAGGCAGCTTGGCGTTCTTGATGTCATGGTGCTCTTAGAAGTGTCACAGCATTTTTGAATCTGTGCGGAGCCAGCCCCTGTACTTTCAACTGGCTCTTAGTCCGTGGCCCACGAAAATTCCCATTCGCACCACGAAAGTCCTGTTGCTAAGGCGGGGCTGTGACGTGAGTCGTTCTGGGCTTCACCCTAAATCAATTGATTCGACAGCTTTTTTTTAGTTTTTGGGCAAGCCGATTCGTCGCGACTCGATACATCTTTCACGGACGGGGGACGATTCAGACGCCGCCAATCGAGCCTCTTCTCCCGGGAAATTAGAACAGCTTTCTCACGAGACCCTCACAACAAGGAATCAGCGAATGGCCCTCTCCGTCAACACGAACTACGCCTCCCTCACCGCTCAAAACAACCTGCAAGCGAGCCAGAGCCGCTTGACGACATCGCTGCAACGCTTGTCGACCGGTTTGAAAATCAACAGCGCCGGCGATGATCCTGCTGGCCTTGTGACCTCGTCGCTGCAAGCCTCACAAATCTCCGGTTTGCAAACTTCGATTCAGAACATTCAGACCGGTACCGCGTTGGCCCAGACTGCCGACTCGTCGCTGGCCAACATCAACAACCTGCTCGTTCAGGTCCGAACGCTGGCTGCGAACTCAGCTAACACCGCGACCCAAAGCACCGCGTCACTCGCCGCAAACCAGGCCAGTGCGACTGCTTTGTTATCCTCGATCGATAACATCAGCACGACCACCAAGTTCGGTACAGTCGCCCTGCTCGACGGTACGTTCTCGGCTCAACAGTTTCAGACGGGTGCATTCTCGGGCCAGACGTCATCGCTGACGATCGCCGCCGCCGATTCGACGACACTCGGTGTGAACGGTATCGACCTGACGACGGCTGCTGGTGCCACCGCCGCTTTGACGGCGATTGACGCCGCAATCAGCACAGTCGCCACGGCCCGCGGAAACATTGGTTCCTTCATTACCGGTACGTTGACCGCGACCCAGAACAACAACCAGTCACAGCTCACGAATCTTCAACAAGCTCAGTCGATTCTGACCGATACCAACTACCAGACGGAAATCGCGACCTACACCAGCGAAAACATCCGTCAGCAGGCCGCTTCCACGGTTCTCGGATTTGCCAACCAAAGCAACCAGTCGATCATCTCGTTGCTCCGAGGTCAGTAATCTCGCGAGTAACCGTCGTGTAACTGCAAAGGGAGCCTGCGAATGCAGTGCTCCCTTTGTTACTTGATTGGGTGCACTATTTCGTTATTTGACAGGAACTGCGCACATGGGCAACGTAACCTTCACGGGACTTGCTTCAGGCCTGGATTCAACGGCGCTGATTTCCAACATTCAGCGATTCAGTCAAGCACGAATTACGGCGCTGCAGTCGACCATCTCGACCACGACCAGCCAGCAGACGGCTCTTCAAAACGTCCAGACGAAACTGCAGACATTGCAGACCCTCGCAAGTCAGCTGGGACAGTCGCAAGGAAGCGTTTTTGACAGCAAAACCGTGAGTTCCAGCAATTCCAGCCTCGTCACGGCCGCAGCGGGTTCAGGTGCTCAATCGGGTGTGACAAGTTTTCGTGTGTTGGCCTTGGCCCAGGCCAGTCAGATCGCCTCGCAGGGATTCGACAATGCCAATAGTGCGATTTCTCAAGGCACGTTTCAGATCCAGTCGGGTTCGCAGTCATCGACCATTACCGTCGATTCAACGAACAACACGCTGAGCGGCCTCGCGCAGTCGATCAACGATGCGGGCATCGGGGTTAAGGCTACGGTGATCAATACCGGTTCGGCGTCGCAGCCCTACCGCCTGATGCTTTCCTCGAATGCCACGGGTACCGACAACGCGATCAAGATTACCAATAACCTGGCGGCGAGTTCGAATGGAGCGATTCTGCCGAACTTCAGCACGTCGGAAATTGGTCAGGCGGTGAAAGGATCAAGCTATACGGGCACATCCGCCGTCACGTCGAATGCCGGCCCCAGTAACTATACCGGCGCGGCCAATGACACATTCACATTCACCGTGGCTTCCGGTGGAACTGTCGGAACCACGAACGGAATTCAGGTCAACTACACAAATAGCACGGGAACGCAAACGGGCACGCTGACGATCAACGCCTCGGATGTGAACAATCCCATCAACGTCGTCGACGGTGTGCAGATCACGCTGGGTTCCGGTACCGTGCAGAATGGTGATCAGTTCTCGGTCAACGTGTTCTCGCCAACGATTCAGGCTGCGACGAATTCGCAGATTCAGTTGGGATCGGGAACCGGCGCCGTCATCGTGCAGAATTCGACGAACACCGTTGGCAATCTCATTCCTGGCGTGACTCTGTCGCTGCAATCCGCCGATCCCAACCAAACCGTCCAGATCAATGTCAGCAACGATGTCGCATCGGCAACGACACAGATCAACAATTTTGTTTCCGACTACAACGACTTTGTCTCGTACCTGAATGATCAAACCAAGTACACCCCTGGGGTCGGAACGGCCATCGGTACAACGGGCCCCCTGAATGGCTATCGGGGCTTAACCGACATCAAGAATCAACTGGCACAAACGGTTCTTGGCGTGACGGCCGGCCTGCCTGCAACCGCCAATCGCCTTGGTGCGCTGGGGATTTCTCCAGACTCGAATGGCCTGCTCCAGGTGGACTCGGCCCAATTGCAGAGCGCGCTAAGCGGTGGCGTACCGGGCATTTCGTTCAGCGATGTCAAAAATCTTTTCGGCCTGCAGGGGCAGTCGAGTTCGTCAGGCATCCAGTTTGCCACGGGAACATCCACGACGCTGCCATCCGGATCGACTCCCTATACAGTCCATATCACTCAGGCCGCGACGCGGGCAAGCGTCACGGCGGCCAGTCCATTGGCGGCCAGCACCACAATTGACAGCTCGAACAACACACTTTCGCTCAGCATCAATGGCCAGGCGACTCAAGTGACGTTGGCATCCGGGACGTATAATGCCACGGCTCTGGCGGCTGAAGTTCAATCGAAGCTCAACACCAATCTCACTTCGAGCGGAGGTTCGGTTTCCGTCTCAGTGACGAACAATAATCTGGTGATCACTTCTGACCGATATGGTACGGCCTCAAAGGTCAATACGCTTTCCGGCTCGGCGCTGACCGCACTCGGTTACTCGGGCAGCGAAACGTCGACAGGGCAGGATGTGGCGGGATCGTTTGTCGTCAACGGGGTGACCGAGTCCGCCACAGGGCTGGGCCAGATCCTGACGGGTGATTCCACCAATAAGAACACGTCGGGACTGGTCGTCGTGTCGACGTTGTCACCCTCTCAGATCAATCCCGGTGGAACAGATTCGACGCTGACGGTAACGCGAGGTGTGGCCTCTGCACTAAGTACTGCGCTGCAAAGTTATCTTGATCCCGTCAGCGGTCAATTGACGACAATTGCAAACCAGATCACGAAAAGCATCCAGACGGCCCAGAATGACGTGAACACGCAAACGGCAGCAATGAGCGCGCAACAGACGGCGTTGTTACAGCAGTTCTCAGCTCTTGAGACAACGATGGCGAACTTGCAGAGCCTGAGCAACTTGCTGTCAAGTTCGTTCAACAGTAGTGGCACTGCCACGGCGTCCGCCGCGATTT
The DNA here is from genome assembly GCF_000255655.1 of Schlesneria paludicola DSM 18645. Classification (NCBI taxonomy): domain Bacteria; kingdom Pseudomonadati; phylum Planctomycetota; class Planctomycetia; order Planctomycetales; family Planctomycetaceae; genus Schlesneria; species Schlesneria paludicola. The sequence continues at coordinate 2,704,081 of NZ_JH636434.1, forward strand.
CGACAAACTACTCGAATCTGAAAACGTCCTGATCACAGACGATCCAATTCATTTGTTCGATTTACGACTTTCAACGTCTTCGTAAGCGTGGACCGCTTCTTCAATAAGGGGACCAGGTTTTGATGCAACGACTCGACTCGTACAAGCAGCCCGAAGTCAATTGGACCCGGATCGAAATGCTGCTTGCTGCCTATGATGGCACGATTGCTCGCCTGCAAGTCGCACAAGAACTGATTGAACAGGGTGAAATGCAGCGTGCGCAGCCGCTGCTTTTCACCGCGCAGCGACTTGTCCTGGCCCTTTACGAGGGGATCGACCTGCGTTACGGAGAAATTCCGGCCAATATGCAGAAGCTGTATCTCTTCGTGCTGGGTTGTATCGGCGTCGGTGAAAAGCTCGATCTTCCCGGAGCGTTGAAAGTCCTGCGGATCATTCAGAGCGGTCTGCAAGACATTCGCGCCACCGCCAACGAAATGGAACGTGGCGGCAAACTAGCACCCGTCACAGAAGAACCACAGCTGCTGCGAAACATCGTCGCCTGAGGAATGGTGCGGTACGGACCTGTCGAGACAGGCGGCTGCGCCACTAGCGTCGAATCGTCGATTGTTTCGCGGCTTGGACCTGATCCGAAAGCTGGAGCGCCAGTCCCGGATCTCGTGCCGAAAGTGACATCAGAACTTTCGCCACATCACGATCCTTCATCCCGCTCAACAGCGATGCTGCGGCAGAGACTTTACCTTGCTTGGCAAGATCATGGATCACGCCTGCAATGCGAGTCTCGGCTGCGACGCGAGGTTTTGGCGTTGCGGCGGTCCGGTTTGATTCGTTGGTTCGAACGGCGATCGACGCAGTGTCAGGGACCGAGTTCGTCGCCACCGCCGAGATCTTTTGTTCCGCGAGTGCCAGTTCACTGGCGGACCGTCGACGGATCTCTTCCACTTCCGCGAGCTCGCGGTAAATGTCGCGATAGATCAATTCCAGGGCCGACTGTCGCTCAACCAGTTTCGCCTCTTGCTGCTTGACCTTCTCCAGTTGTGTTAGCAGCCGCTGTTCGGCTTTCTCGTCGGACTCACGTGACGACCGCCCACGCGACGACTTCGACGAAACGTTGCCGCGGCCTTCGTCATCGAACGATTCGTCATCGGAATCGCCCTCGTCAGATCGGGCACGTGCGGCAGATTTCCGCGAGCTTCGGCGCTTGGAGGATTTCGTTTCCGTCTGGTCCGATTTCGCCGCCGTCGCGCGGGCCATGAGTTCCATGCGTGGCTGTACGACTTCCATCCACGCCGTTGCGAGCGCGAAGACAACCAAAGCCGTAAAGAGAGCTGCCACAAGAGTCTTCATGTATCCATTCCAACCGTGAGTTCCAAAATCATCACGATTACAACTGCATCCTCATCACTTCTTGATAGGCGTCGATGACCTTATTGCGAACTTCCATGAAGACGCGCATGCTGAGATCGGCCTTGGTGAGCGCCAACATCGTTTCGTGAATGCTGTCGCTTTGACCGGTCGCCAGGCGTTCGACCTGAATATCCGCATTCAACTGCTGAGTGTTCGTATCGTCGACGAATCGCTGAATCACCTTTCCGAACGTGCCCGTGGCATTGTTCGAACTGGCACCAACGCTGGTAAGTCCCAGCGGCAGACTGGCGGCACCACCGGCAGGTAAGACATTCATGATTATCCTTTCAGGATTCCGATTGCCTGTTGAGCCATGTCGGTAAACGACTGAGCCGCTTTCAGGTTGGCTTCGTAGGCTCGCGTGGCCGAGATCATGTTCACCATTTCAATGGGCAAACTGACATTGGGCATCATGACAAAGCCATCTTTGTCCGCATCGGGATGCCCAGGATTCGAGATCCGGGGAAATTCCGACTGATCATCGATCGTCCCGACGACATTGACTCCAGCCAGTCCCGATGAATATCCAGAACTGTTTTGAAAAGGTCCTTGACGGTTGAGAGCAGTTTCGAACACGACATCCTTACGTCGGTACGGCCCGCCTTCGGGTGTGCGCGTGACGGATGAGTTCGCAATATTGTTCGCCACAACTTCCATTCGCAATCGCTCGGCGGATAGCCCCGACGAGCTGATATTGAACGCGTTGAATGTCGTGTTAAAACCCATTTTGCCTCCCCCCTTTCACAACTCAATTCCGGTCAGGTTCCATTCATCGATCGACGCATGATCGCGGTCTTGGTCGTGATGATCTGCAGCAAGGCATTATTCAGTAGCGTGTTCTTACTTAGACGCATCATCTCGCGATCGATGTCGACGTTGTTGCCGTCGAGTCGTTCGGGCGACGAATTGTCCACATACACCTGCGGTTGCAGCGTCGTCAATCGCTTGTCGTGATCATGGTCCAGCCGCGCCGCGAGGGTCTCGTCAAACGAGACATCGAGCTTGCGGTAGCCCGGCGTATTGACGTTCGCGACATTCTGTGCCAGCACTTTGTGGCGCATCTGTGTCACGTCGACCATTTTGGCCAGGAGATCGAATTGTGAAGGTGTAACAGCCATACCGATTATATCGGTTGTGCCGAACGTGCGAGTTGAAGCGAAGCTGACGTAGACGGGGGAGCAGCATCAAAGAAACAACCTTCCCCTGAAGATCAGAGGAAGGTTACGGTAGTTTCTGCCGGTCGTAAGATCTGCCGGTCTTCAGAGAAGTGCATCAGAGCAGCTGGATCGCCCCAATGACGGACATCAACACGGGAATGCCGCATGTCGATCGTCGCCGCGACATGAAACGCGCGCCGTCGCGCTCACGGTCACTTAATAAAGTTGACGAGCGAGAGCTGACTGATGGTGGCGGTCATCTGCATGCCGGCCTGATAAAGCACTTGTTCCTGCTGTAGAGCGACGATCGATGCCGCCATGTCCGTCGACTGCAGGTCACTGGTGGCCTTCTTGAGGTTCAACTGCAGCGTGGTGGTCCGCGTCTGAAGATTCGTCAAAAACTGCGACTGCGTCGCCTGATTGCTGAGCGGCACCGCAATCGAGTTTGAGAATCGGTCCAATTCGGCAATTTGCTGATTCAGCGCCGCAGATCGATCACTGGAACTCTGCCCCTGGGTGTTTGCGATCGTATCACGGAGGTTCATCAGGGTCTGGAACAGATCCGTTTTGCCGGGATACGTCACCTGCGCCGTGCCCGCTTGTCGAATATTCGACGAATTGACGTAAGTTGTGGCGCCATTGGAGAAATCTGTGACGGCCTGGTTCGTGCTGAAATCAATCGGCGTCGTCGAAGTCCCGCCATCAACGGACATCGTCCCGTCTGCGGTCAGATCCACGCTGCCTTTGAATCCTGCAGAAATGGCGGTGGTGTCGAGATAAACCACTTCGCCCGCCGGGCCCGTCACTTTCAGATTCCCGTCGGAATTCGTGAATGCGACAGGAGTTCCCCCGTTCAGTGAAACGGTGCCGCTGGCCCCGGTGCCACTTGTATCATTGATGACCAGTTTGTTGGCCCCGAGCGGCCCCAGAATCGTATCGCTCGCATCGGATGACGTGCCTGCCGCTATTCCCGAGCTGCCTGAAAAGGACGTCAGAGTGTGTTGAACCAGCAACGCACCATGTCCGGTTGGTGTATCAGTTCCTGCGCCGGCCTGCGCACCTGTTGATCCCGAATAGACCGTCGCTCCACCGATCACTGGCTGAAATATACTGCTTCCCACGAGCAACGTATTCACGCTCAGCGATTTCCCGACGATCATCTGCCCTGTCTGCTGGCTCCCTTGATAGGTAATCGCCGAGACCTGGCCGCTGGTACTTGACGCCGTCGTCGCATACGGCGGCGTCTTACTGGCCGTGCCACTAAAGAGATACGTTCCATCCGACAACTGCGTATTGGCCACGCCGACGATCTGATTGATGGCCGAATTCACCTGGGCGGCGAGCGCCGTGTTGCTGACGGTCTGATTCGGATTGTTCGCCGTCAAAGCACTGTTCTTGATTGTCGCCAGGATGTTCTGAATCTGCGTCAATGCATCACTGCTGGATTGCAGGACATTGGACGCGCTTTGAATCGAGGACAGGTTCGTCGTCAACTGCGCACCAGCGGCATTGTTCTGAATGATCTGGAGCGCATTGAGAGGGTTATCGGAAACCGAATTCACGTCGTTGCCGGTCGAAATCTGATTTTGCAGTTTCGACATCTTCGCAAACGTGTTCTGAATATTCAGAATCGCCAGTTGGCTTTGTGCGTTCGAAGTCACTCGCATAATAAATCACCAGAATGTGGAGTGCGGATTCTGTAACCGATCACGGGCCAGGGTGAAAACATCGCATTTTCATAGGCAATGGGTTACCTGGTTGGGACTGCCCTAACAGCCTGTTGCGGTAAGGGCGACAGGCACCTTGGCGTTGACGATGTCATGGCGACTTTCAATCTGGCCGGAGCCAGTCCCCGTTGCTTCAACAGGCTGCTAAGCTGCGTCTCGCGTTTTCCACGCAGAAAATGCGTCAGTCCCCACCCGTGAACGGCCTACCGGATTCTCTATGTCGAGATTTGCAGCAGCGAAGTCAGGGCGTCATTCACCGCACTGATGTACTTGCTGGCGACCGCGAACAACTGTTGATACTGCAATACTTTCGCCAGTTCTTCATTCGTATCGACACCCGAAACGCTTTGTTGCTGAGTTGTAATGCTGGTCGTCAATGTCGCGTTCGTCGACTGCTGGCTGGTCAATGCTTTCACGGACGTTCCGATATCCGTGACCATCGAACCGGCATACTGAGAAAACGTCTGCGTTCCACCGTTGAGCACTGACGCATCGCCAAGAGCCGTAAATCGCGTCAGATTGGACACATCCGACGGCTGCCCGGTGCGCGACGTGGCCAAGCGACTGGGGTCGCTCGTCAGATCCGAACTGACTTTCAACGTCGCCGCAGTGGAACCCGTAAACATCGTATTTAAGCCCAACGACGTCAGCAGGCCGGCCGAGTCGGGTTGTGCGACGACCGGTGTCGAGAACGAGTCGCCTGTCGTGACGTCTCCCGCCCCCAACGACATCGTCAAGCCATTGGCGATCGAAATGGGTTGCCCTGCCTGATAACCCTGCCCCACATCGACGGTTGCAATCACATCACCCTTTTGATTGGTGACTTGCGCCTGCAAACCCGGCGTGACACCGACGGTTCCGTCTCCCATGAATGTGAAGTTGTAGTTGTCGTTCGTCGATCCGGTATAGCTGCCGCCGATCGATGGCGTACTGGTTGTTGTCGTCAGGTTCGTCGTCGGCGTGGCCTGATAACCGCCTGTGAAGTCGAACGTATATCCGGAATTTGACGTGATCGTCATCGTGCCGGTTTGATTGTTGACGTAGGCCTGCAAGTTCGGAACGGTCGACGAGATCGAGTTCGCAACGTCTTGCAGGGATTGTGTCTGGGGATTGAACGGCACTTCTGTGATCGTGCGCGCCCCTGTCGCCTTGTCGGTCACACCAATGAATAGCGATCCATTCGTCGGCGCATTCGTCAATCCTGCGGCGTTCAGCAGCGCTGTCGCGTCCTTGACTCCGTTCTGACTGGTCAGCGACGTGAAGCCCCCTGATCCACCCAGCCCCGTTGATTGGATGCTGTTGAAGGAAGCCGCAATCTGTTGCGCCATGGTGTCGAGTCGGCTCTGATACCCGGCGAGCGTCTGATTGCGCTGGCTGAGCATTCCTCCCAGTTGTCCGCCTGAAATATCGAACGTCGTCTCCGATCCTTTCATCTGAATCGTCGCATCGCCCTTCTTGTTTGAACCGGCAACCAGCGTTTGCGCCGTTCCCCCCGCGACGAGCAGCGCCCCGCCGCTTGCGGAAATCGTCAACGATCCATTGTTGCCGTTCGTCACCTGGATGCCCACAAAACCGGCCAGGTCGTTGACAAGCTGTCCCCGTTGATCAATCAGATTGTTCGCACTGATGCCCTGGCTCGAGATCGTACCGATCTGAGAATTGAGAGTTGCGATTTGTTTCGAGATCGCGTTGATCTGGTCGACGACTCCACTAATCGATTGATCCAACCCCTGTCGGATCTGCGTCAGATCCGACGCGGCCGAATTGAACGCGTTCGCCAGGTTTGCCGCGCTCGCGACCGCGGCCTGCTGTGCTGCGCCGTTTGTTGGGGTCGACGACAAGGACTGCAGCGTGTTGAGCATGCTTTCCAGCTTGGTGGCAGGCGAATCGAGATTGCTGGAAAGGACCTGCTGAATCTGAGTGCTGGCCGACAGACTGGCGTCGGTCAAGCCATTCTGAGTCAGTTGTGACGTCAATGCCGCGTCCAGTTGATCACTGACCGCGCGATTGATATCGGTGATGGCAACTCCGTTGCCGAGCGACAGATTGCCGACCTGAGTGGGACTCGTGGTCGAGAAGTTCGCAATCTGACGGTGGTAACCGGGGGTGCTGGCATTCGCGATGTTATTGCCCGCGACGGCCAATCCCTGTTGCGCCGCCTGGAGTGCGGAAACGCCAATTGAGAAACCAAGCATGAGTTATGCCCCCCACTGAATAATCGGTCCGACGTGGGACTCTGCACGATTTCCTGTCGCGCCGTAGGATTCACCGACGCCTGCAACACCGGTCAGCCGTTCGACGACCCCGCGTGCAATCGCCAGCGACTGCGCAATCATCGCGGCGTTCTGACGATTCAGTCGCTCAACCTCACTCGCCATCTCTTTCAGCGAACGCCAGATCGCTTCAATCGAGTCATGGAGCGTGCCCGACGTCGCCGAGGCAAGTCGGTTCAAGGTCACATCTCGTGGGTCCACATGCAAAACCGTCGCCAATTCTTGCTGAAGCAACTGACGCTGTTGCTGAACAGCAAGGCTGGACGCCAATCCGTTCGCCTCGTCCGCCAGCGACTTCTGCAGCGCTTCGTCATCGAGATCACGCAACGCCTGGTGGACACCGCGGACTGCCGTCAACATCGCAGCCAACGCAGCCTGTTCGTCCCCCAAATGGGAAAGCAGGTGATCGGCGACGGTGCCCATAATCTGGGCTGATGGGGTCTGTTTCTGATCGTGGGTTTGTTGAGACATGCTTCTCACCTTCGATTGGCGGTCACATCCGATCTCGATCGGAATCCTGTGTGTTCTCTCGCGGTTGAAATCGCTTATGAAATTGACGCATTGATGGGCAACGCCGCGAACGTTTCTCGTCTGATCACGCTTCGGTGTTCAGCGTCACGGTCGACGGCAGATCGCCAGGTGTGATTCGATTCAACGCTTCACGAATCATCTTGGCCATTCCGATGCCTCCGTTGTCTGACATATGTTGTCCCAGGAACTGGTCGAACATCCCGCCGTACACATCGCTTTTGTCGTTATCGAAGAACGATCCCGATTCAATTGACTTGCGCATTTCCTTCATCATCATCGACGTAAAAACGCTCTCAAAGTCTTTTGCGACCTTGTCGGCGTTCTGAACTTGCGGCATTCCATGAAGCTTGCCCGACGCCTGTGGCATCGTTGGCAGCTTAATGGGCGAACTTCCATTTGTTTCCGAAAGTGGCAATGGTCTCGACAAGAGCGCGGTTTGGATGGACGACATGAATCGGTTCCTTTTGTGTTGGATTACTGCGTAATCAAGTCGGCGTGCAGCGCCCCAGATTCTTTGAGTGTCTGGAAAATGGCAATCAGATCACGAGGCGACACTCCCAGTGCATTCAGCACCCTCGCCAAATCCGCGACCGTGTAGGTCTGTTCAACGTTGTGCAGGATGAGCGGCCCGGTGACCGGCTCGGGAGTCGGCAATGGACGTGGCCGCAAGGACTTCAGGACGTCTTCCACGGGATCACCAGATTCCTCGGGCGGTGCAGCAGGTGGCTCGTCTGGTTTTGGCGCTGGGGGTGTCGTCGGAACCAGCGTCGTGTTGGGCTTGATCACCAGATTTCCATGGGCGATAGCCACCGCCGAGATCTTGACCTGGCCCCCGACAATGACCGTTCCCGTTCGCTCGTTGAACACGATCCGTGCTGGCGTATCGGGCATCACCGTCAACTGCCCTAGTTCCCCGACGAAATCAGAGACGTCCATTCGCCACTGCATCGGAACGCGAACCTGAACGGTTCCACCGTCGATCGTCTTGGCTGTGGCGGGGTATTGCTTGTTGATCGCCAGCATGATTGAGCGAGCGGTCGCATGATCCGGCGCACGCAGGTTCAGCCGGACGACTCCACCCCGATCGATCTGCCCCAGTTCTTCTCGTTCGACGATCCCCGCCTTCTGACCACGTGCCACTGTAGGATGGTTCAGTTGCCCGCCAGGAGTATTCTGACGCACACGAAACCCACCAATCGACAGTTGCCCCTGTGCGACCGCATAAACTTCACCATCAACCGCTCGGAGTGGCGTCAGAATCAAGGTTCCGCCTTCGAGGCTCATCGAGTCGTCAAGCACCGACACGGTCACATCAAGCTGACTACCTTTCCGCGCAAACGGAGGCAACTCTGCCGTCACCATGACGTGAGCGATATTCGATGATTTGTAAACGTTGTCCTGCAACGTCTGTCGCGCAAGTTGAGTTGTCAGCTCCATTTTTCGAAGCATGTCAATCACGAGCTGCTGCGTCGACAACGAGCGAGCGCCCGTGCCGTTCAGGCCCACGACCAGACCATGTCCAACCAAGTGGTTCGACCGTGCCCCATCGACATCGGTGATGTCCTTGATGCGGACGTCGGCCAAACCGGGAACCGCACAGGTCACCAGGACGACCGCCGTCAGCATCAGGTATTGGATCATTTTTGTCATGATGCCTCTTCCCCCATTGCACGAAGTGTCTCGTCGAGCTTCACACAAAAATTGACACTTCGATGAACTCGTTGCGAGCAGACCAACCTGCCTGCGGACGATGCTCGCGAACCAGTCGGCACCTCGTGCACCGCCCCATTAATACGGCCAAAGTTTGTTCGTCAGACGACCAACCCAGCCCTGGTTCGTGAAGCGGGATTCTGTTCCACCGCCTTCGTACACAATGTTGATGTCTGCGATGGATTGAGAATTGATCATGTTGGGGATCATGATGTCGTTCGGACGAACGACACCGGTGACTCGCAGCCAGCGTGTTTCGTTGGATACACGTCGCCGTCGCGAGCCTTCGACAACCAGATTCCCGTTGGGAAGGACATCGACGACAGTCACCATCAAACCGTCCAGCAGTTGGCGATTGCTTTGGTACTGGGCACTTCCCTGGAACGACCGATCAGCGCTCTGATCAATACTCAGCGCAGCCGCTGCAGCTTGTCCGGCCGATGCCCCCGATGTCTTGCCGGCAAAGTTGAACTTGCCCGATGCTGCCGTATCCTTCGCCATCTTGCGCTGTTCAGTGTTTGACGCATCCGTGGATTCGTTGACCATTACCGTCAACAGGTCGCCGACGCGGCGGGCGCGATTGTCCATAAACAAATAGGCAGCGTGAGGGGCACGCCGTTCCCAAATTGAATCCGCAAAACTCAGCTGGCAGATTGAAACTTCAATCGCGGTAAGGCAGACCAGCAACCAATTTCGTCGAGTCATTTCACCGACCTTGTTTCTTGAGACTTGCGGCATCGTGGCGTCAGCACCGTACGTTGTGCGAAGGGTGCCCCCCGTCGCTAGAAGAGGATTTCGACTTCGCCCGGTCCGGTCACGCGACCTTGAACATTCGTATTGGAATCCGTATTTCGCAGGCGGATCAGCTCACCCAGACGTCCTTCCTGAAGCGCTTCACCCGTCGCAATCACGCTCACCGCTCCCAGACGCCCCACGATCCGCACCGAATCACGGCGTTTGACAAGAATCGCGCCATTGGCCTGCACTGTCGATTCGATGTCGATCTGCCGCAGGGGAGTCAGCGGCCGCATCGCCCGCTTCGTTGTCATCCCAACAAGTTCGGCCGTCCGCGATGAGTAATCCGTGAGGTCTGTCACGTCCTGCCGATCCGTATAGAGATCTGCAACCGTCAGCTTGTGACCGCGTTCCAGTGGTCGCGTCGTCAGGACAACGGTGTCGTAATGACGTACGTCAAATATTGTGACGACGTCGATCGTTTGCTTTTCCACACCTTGCGCAACAAGCCGCAGATGGACGCGCCCGATGGCCGCTCCTGGATTTCGCAGTTCGGCCTGGCACTCGTATCCCAATGCGGAGCGAACCTGACGAATTTCCGGCGGCAGGGGTTGCGACAGCCGGATTTCGACATCCTCGGCCGACCAGGGTAACTTTCGCAGGATGCAGCGTTTCGCGGCCTCGAGCAGCGCGTGTTCGAGAGGCCCTTCTTCGGTGGTCGAAGACTTTTCGGCTTCGAATGATTCCGGTTTGACAACGCCGGGCTCGGACGAGGTGTCGCTGACCACGTGGACTTCGTTCGTCGCGGCGAATCCGTTGGACGTGACGCGAACCGCACTTCCGCGGATCGAAACGTTGTCCAAAGCGACGCCGGCAACCCGCAACCGAAACTCAATTTGCGAGGGCGTAATTGTCACGCTTTCGCCTTCGAGCAGCGTGTCTTCGAGATCCAGGCGTTTGAGGTGTTCGCGAAGTTGGAGTTCCCCGCCACTGATGGTCGCAATATCCCCCAGTCGTACGACTCGACCTTGAACGTGAACATTCGAACGAAGCATCAATTGGACCAGCTCGCGGCGTACGGGGCGGCTGCTTTTCGGCGCAGGCTCTTTCGCGACGGAACCCATCGGTGTCAAACCGACAAGAACAACCGCGGACAGCGTGCTGGCGGCGATGATTCGTAAGATCCCCATGTGTGACTACCTGATCATATTGTTCGTGGTTTGAAGCATTTGATCGCTGGTTAACACACAACGCTGACTGGCTTCGAACGCGCGCTGCGCTGTGATCAGGCGAATCAGTTCCGTCACGACCTGCACGTTCGAGCGTTCCAGGAAGCCTTGAGTCAACGAACCAAGCCCGTTCGATCCGGGAATACCTTGCAGTTGAGGCCCTGAAGCTGAAGTCTCTGCAAACAGGTTTCGTCCTTCCGACGACAAACCACTCGGATTGGGAAAACGTGTGAGTGCGATGTTGCCGACGGTCGTTGCTGTCGTGGGGGCACCTGCCGTGATGACGGACACCGTTCCGTCACTGCCCACGGTCATCGACAACGTATCGGCGGGAATCGTAATGGGTGGATTGATGCTGTAGCCGTCGGCCGTCACCAGATTGCCTGTGGAATTCGTGCGGAACGAACCATCGCGGGTGTACCGGAATTCGCCGTTGGGCATCAGAATCTGAAAGAAGCCCTGACCTTGAATCGAGAGATCGAAATCGTTGTTGGTATTTTCGAGCACACCAGGTGTGAAGACCTTGGATGTCCCCGCGATGCGAACACCGCTACCGATTTGAATCCCGGTCGGAACTTCGTAGCCGATCGCACCCTGGGTACCGGCCGCACGGACGGTTTGATACAGCAAGTCTTGAAATTCGACTTGGCTGCGTTTGAATCCGGTCGTGTCGACGTTGGCCAGGTTGTTGGCGGTCGTATCGACGACCGTCTGATGCGCCTGCATGCCAGTCGCGCTCGTGTACAGTGATTTCATCATGATGAAGAGTGCCTGTTATCGTGGACGCGTATTGAGACTGATGGTTTCACTGATTTGAAGCAGCGCTCGCTGCGTCGCTTCGAAAAGCCGCGATCCTGAAATCATCTGGACCATTTCCTGCACGACCGTGGTATTACCGATTTCGCGGTAACCTTGTCGTACGTCCGTGGCGATGGCCGTCGTTTCCTGCCCAGGCGACGCCTGGAAATAGGACGATCCCGCACGTTGCAGCTCGCTGGGGTTCATAAATCCCGTCACACGAAGCTGTCCAATCTGGTTCCCGTCGGCAAGAACAGCGCCGTTGGGCTGAATCTCGAGACTCTGAACGTCAAGCGGAATCGCAACCCCTCCGCCGATGCCTTGAACTGGTAACCCATCGGGCGTGACAAGTTGTCCGCGAGTACTAATCTGGAACACACCATTGCGGGTGTAGAGCGGGCCGTTTGGTCCCTCGACCGAAAAGAAACCAGGGCCGTCCAGCGCGACGTCTAGTTGCGATCCCGTGTGCTCCATCGTCCCTTGTGTAAAGTCGGTATGCAGCGATCCGCGCGGTGCGATGATCTCTTCGCGGTCCCCAATGGAGTCAAAACAAATGACCTCACGACGATATCCGGGCTTCATCGCGTGGCTCAAATTGTGCGCAGACGCGTCTTGTTGCAGGGAGTTGGCCTGCATTCCGCCCGCAGCGCTATAGAGTCCTCGAATCACCGTTCACCTCAACCGTTCTTGGCAATGGCGTCACCGCCGATCGATTGATCAGCGGCAGACTCTGCCGATACCGACGAGAATGAAATGACTCTCGCGGCATCCGTACTATTGATCGGACATTTCCGACCGTAACGATTACTCACAATAATCCTGCTATGCCGACTCCACCCAGATTGCCAGCTTTGCGGGTTATGGCGATTGTCGGACCAGGCCTTGGCGCGGCACGATTCCTTCCGCGGCATGGATTGCCGGTCGCCGGCGCTGAGCGTGCTGACGCATGGCGAAGTTTTCGCAGAGAAGGGGAGAGACCCGTGAATCCGGTCATAGCAGATTTAAGGCAGATGTCGCTCGACCGCCCGTCTTTGATGTTCAGTACGCGCCACGTTCGACTAACAGACGTAGACACATTTGCCTCGGTGGACGGACCCTTCGAGAAAACGATCCATGCTGACCAGCCTGTTTACCGCATCGACTGCCCTTGATGCGTATCAGACGTCGTTGAACAACACGTCAAACAATCTGGCGAATATCAACACGACGGCGTTCAAGGCCAGTGGTATCAACTTTCAGGACCTGTTCTCGTCTGGTCCGAACGGCAACCAAATTGGGAACGGGATCTCGGTCGCTGAAATCTCGCCCAAAGGATTTGAACAGGGCCAGACGGTTCCCACCCAGCGTGATAATGACCTTGCTATCAATGGACGCGGCTTTTTCCAAGTCCAATTGCAAGACGGGCAGATTCAGTACACGCGGGACGGTTCGTTCCACCGCGACGCGACCGGGCGGCTGGTGACGAACGAGGGCTATATTGTTCAGCCTCCAATCACGATCCCTTCGAATACCCTGTCCACGACGGTTGCGATCGATGGAACGGTTTCCATCATTACCAGTACCAGCGCCGGCGTGCCGAAGGTCATTGGCCAAATCCAATTGGCACAGTTTGCGAATCAGGAAGGCCTACGCATCGAGCCTGGAAACCTGTACAGCCAAACGCCGAACTCGGGACCGCCAACCACTGGAACCCCCGGAACATTAGGGCTCGGGCGAATCCAGCAGTTTGCGCTCGAGCAATCGAACGTCGATGTGACAACAGAACTCGCCAAAATGGTGACGACCCAACAGGCATTCTCTGCAAACTCCAAAGTCGTCAATGCTTCGAGCCAGATGATCACGTCCACGTTGTCGCTCATCCAGTGACCGTCACAACGCGAATCTCCCGTTCCGGACTGAGTTGCCGCGACGAATTTTTCTGTAGGACGGTTGCCACGTGATGTCCGTCGTTGGGACGTCTATCACGTCTTGGTGACACTCATCTTATGTTTCGCGCCGCACTTCGCCTCTTGAATTCTGACGAGGGAAGTCAGTCAGCAATTGTTTATTTGAAACGCCGAACCGTGCCACAGCGGGTTCCTACAACTGACAAACGCGCGACGTCCATGCGAGAGGAAAGCCAGAATTGCTCACCGAGTCTGGAACTTTTACGATCGAGAGCTCGTCTTAATCGAACGTCCTTCGCTGGACCGATCGATTGAACTACGATCTCGTCAAAAGGAGACGCGAAATGCCTCTCGAAAGCAGGCAAATACTCGGTAGGGCATCTCGTTTGCGACTGGCGTCCTACTTTGCGATCGCCTTGATGTCCGCGGCGCCTTTGTGGGCGTTGATCACGGGGGGCGAGGGAAAGGATCTGATAAACGACCCCGGTTGGCCCAAAGGTGCGGCAGCCGTCTTTAACACAGAATGTCGAGTTGCCCATTGGACGGGTCCCGCATTGGGGGGAGGACAAAATTTCGCCGATTGTCGAGGCGATGACGTCGCCATCCAGCGCGTGTTGGAAGATTTCGCCAAGATCGACACCCCCCTAAAGCGCGTTGTCCTTCGTGATGGAACAGGCACGAGCGTCTGGCTCAACGCCACCCGAAGTCAGGGAAACGCCAAAGACGCGAAAATCGATTGGTCGTTCATGGTCTGGAACCTAGAGGCGCGCACGGCGCAGCGGCGACTTTCAGTGAGACTACGCTCCATCGGAAAAACCGACCCAGCCATTCTGGCGCAATTGGAGATCTATACCGGAGGCTCGATCCGCTGGGCGAACGTGAGCGTCCCAGATGGAATTGATATTCTGGACCAGCGACTTGAGGCCCATGGATTCTCGAAGGACGACGGCACCGTTCTGGAGGGAAACGTGGTCGATGTCGCCACACGATCGCCGCTAGTCGCCACGCTGAAGCTTCAGAAGAAAAGCGAGCGGCGGCCGAATGGCGAATATCTCTATACAGACCTGATTCAGGTTGCGACGGACGCCAAAGGACATTGGCTACTGACGAAAGTGCCACAAGAACCGTGTCGACTTGTGCTCGCGGCAGACGGGTATGCCACGCGAATCATTGGATATCCAAAAGTCGACAACCAAGCTCGTTGGTTTGAGTACAACTCGGGCTTGTCGAAATCTGCTGCGGTGTCGGGACAGGTCGTCGATCATCAAGGACATCCTTTGGCAGATGTCAGCGTGGATATCCATGATTTTGACGTGAAGAATACGGGTCGATATGACCTCCTTGAGGGAGAAACGATCAAGACAGATGCGGGTGGCCACTTCACGATCAAATCCTTGCCAATCAGCGCTGCGAATGTCAGAGTCTATAAACCCGGCTATGTTCGGGCTGGACTGGGACAAGAGATCACAATCCCCACGACGGATTTGAAGCTGGAGATGGACCTGTCGGCTACGCTGCTTGTGACCGTCGATTTCGCGGACGCAATACCACCGACGAATTACCTAGTCCATATCGCGCCGGAAGGTGGGGAACAAGTTGGCAAATGGGGTGGCACAGTAGCCATCAACGCCGATCGGGTCGTCAAGCTTGAGCATATCCCCGCGGATCGATACGTCGTGACAGGCACGCCCAATCCCGGTCGTTCGGATCAACGGACAGACCCCATCACCATTGAATTGAAAATGGGAGAACACGCCGAAATCATTCTCAAAGCAAAGTGACGACCCGACGTGTTCAGCGAACCTCGCCCGCTCGAGTGAGAATTTCATCTCAGGATTAACGCACGGGTCTTGAGTGCCCTATCGTTTGATCAAAGAACTTGACGTCGTCCGGGATCGTGATTTCGAGTTCGCTTTCGGCAATCGGCTCGTTCGTCCGCACTTCGCCGACAATCTCGGTCGACACTTGCTTCGTCCAAATTTTGGTATCAGAACGACTGGATCGCCGACGATTAAAGTACCTCAATCGTGAGCTTTTCAGAAACCACGCCGTTCCCGGAATGATTTCTTGATACTCGCAGTCCTGAACCCAGGCAACTCGCCCCCAAGCAGGATCTTCGCCCACAATCCGTGTTGGAAGGTAGTTCCGTGCCGGATCAAATTCGTAGCGAGTTCGCACAATCATGCCCGTATGGACATGCTCATCCGCGAGATCGAAGACCAGGCGTTCTGATCCATCGCATTCGATCGTCTCATGTCGCAAAAGTTGATGCAGGTTCAGTTCCTTCAGAAACTTCTGCTTCTGTCCTAGCACGCCGACATTCCGGGGGTCCATGTTGTCTTCGCCGAGATGTTCACGAAAGGTTCGCCGCGCCATCTTGAGGGCAGGAAACAGCACGGTGTAAACATCGTTCTGCATGGAAACCGACCATCTTTCGTTCTGTTCCTGGTGCAAACTCTCAATCCGCATATTACCCGACGCAAGGAGGAGATCTGATTCAACTGTCGACCGGGCTGGAGTCGTGAGATCAACACTTGTTGTGATCTGTTTGCAACGGAGCGAGGGAAGCTGCGAGTAGTTTTTTCGAATGCTGCGGATCACAACATCCCGTAGCGCCTCGCCCGTGGGATCAACGGCCCGCAATTGAGGAGTTTCTTCCGACGAACAGGCAGACGGGGCAAAAGTTCCCTGCAGCAGACAGGCGACGACCATGAGTCCGATGCCGCATACGTGAGTCAGATCAGTACGGACCACGACTCTACTCGACATTGATCACCTCCGACAGAGGCTTCCCCTGGTGATCGATGGCATCGGGATAGCGTGTCTTTAGTTCTTCCATGAGCAATTTTGATTTTTCAGCCTGCTCACCGTCACGATAGTGCAGTGCCAACATCCATCGAGCGAAAGGTCCCACCTGAACACCATCGCCGTACCAGCAATCGCTAAAATCGGCGATCGCGCGATTGAGATACTCTTCCTTTTCAGCGCCCTTGCTCATCTGCCCCAGATAGAGCAGTGCACATCCAGTGCGATTCGCTTTGTCGTATTTCTGAATCAGTTCTTTCAGACTGTTCTTCCCTTCCTCCGTTTGCCATTTTTGGTTGGCAACCTGGTAGAGGCTCTCAATTTCACGGAGTTGCTTTTGCGAATAGACCTGGGCGTCTTTCTTCATCCGCTCGCGCGCTTTTCCGCGTTGGACGTCAACGCGTCCCTGAGCACGATCACCGTCAGTCTTGACGGCGTTGATCTTCTCAAGTTGCGAGACACGTTCTTTGAGTTCCGCAATCTGCTTCCGCAATTCTTCGATGACCTGGTCATCCGCAGCAGATGACACACGTCCCAAAGCCAGAACAAAAATCAACACGATGTAGGTCCGCAAGGCGATCGTTTTCATGATCTCTCCTGTCGTATCGAACTCGCGAATGGAACGGATGATGCCATCTGCCTCTGACCGGGCCTGATTGGTCATATCAGACTACCTCGCGTTTTCTCTCATTTCAACAAATCTGCGACATACTGTCTCTTTTTCCTTTGTCGAGATGTCGACAGACTTCCGTCGCGGCGATTGAATCGGAATTCAGAACGCAACATCGTCACTGTTCGCGGAACCGAGAGGGAGACAGCCCCATTTTCACCGGCAGGAAGCTGTGCGGTGGTTACTTCGTCGGGGCCGCGTCGCCGTGTTTCCATCGCAACAGGATCGACTTGATGCAATCAGCGGGGATTGCCATACAGCCGTGCTCGCCGACACGGGCAATGTTGATCCCGATGACACGGCCATCGAGATCGATCACGGGGCCACCACACTCGTCGAGCAGCAGTGGAATATCGTGCTCAAAGACGCACGGGAAATCATCCGCCCTCGAATTTCGATACCGCCCCCCCGCGCCAGGACATTCAACATAGGGAACCTCTTCCAGTGGCAGTTCCAGTTCGACGGGAAGATCGTTTCGCACCAGCCTGATCTGCAAAGTGTCGCCAGGTCGAAGTTGTTCGGCAGCCTGGTGAAGATCCCGCGTTTGATGAATCGGCTGATCGTTCGCGGTCAGAATGAGATCGCCAGATGTGATTCCCGCGCTGGCGGCAAACCCTTTGACGCGTTTCACTCGCAAGCCACCACCTTCCAGAGAATCGCCAAGAACGCCGGGGGGTGCCGCCTTCGGATGATATGGCGCCGCCTTACGGATTATCGACGGAAATGGGCCTTCGAGATTGCGTTGGGCCACGCTCACGATTCCAACACCAATCGAGCCCCCACGCGCGTCGGGAGCCGCCACGAATCGTCCCGACGTTCTCACAGGTTGGTCGCTCAACTCAACCGCTCGCAGACCAGAGACCTCGACCTTGAGCAGCGCGAGATCCCACGCCGGATCGACTCGCACAACTCGCGCGGAAAGAACCTCGCCGTTGGTAAATCGGCAACATGCATCATCGGAAATTTCGCTCGCTTTCGTCAGAATCTGTCCATCGGTTCCAATCACGGTTCCGTACGCGACACGGCGTTCCCCGCGCAAGACTTCCACGAGCATTCCTGACGATGGCTCAGTCAGAGAATTCCACGCCCCTCGCGTTTTTTCGCCCTGTGACCACTCGGCCGCGGGCAGAATCTGCGCATCCACCTTGCCGGAGAGTTCGATCCTTCGCTGGGAATTCAATGCGCGGAACTCTGGCAAGTCGGGAACATAGATGCCCTGCTCTGGCTTATCGCCACGCGGGGGATTCAGCAGCGTCGGCATCAGCCGTTCGATTGTCGAGACACTCGTGTAACACATGAGGCCGCCTGACCGGGCAGGCTGAACCCAACTCGCGTTTTGAGGATTCGCGGAACTCTCGACAATTCCAATCACGTCCCCATCGAGATTCAACAAAGGACCGCCAGAGTCGCCCGCGAAGATCCGACAATCGGCAACGAGATCCACCGATTCCCCGAGATAAATGACGCGTCCCAAGCGAGCCACCGCACCTCGACCGGGGCGATAGCCAAAAGGGTGACCGAGCTTTAGTACCCAATCTCCTTGAGCAACACTGTTCGGCTTAGCAAGTTTTAGATGGGGATACTCGCCCGGTTCACGGATTCGGAGCAGAGACAGGTCGCGAACAGGGTCGGCCCCCAAGAGTTCAGCCTTCAGCTGACGACCGTCTTGAAGAATGATGTCGGTCTCATCCCCGGGATTACGCCAGACGGCCAGTCCCCCCTGATGTGACACATGCCACTGCGACAAGACCAAACCATCGGCACTGATGATCACTCCTGAAGCACACCAGGCGGCAAAATGATCTCCACGATCGATCTGGAACGCCTTGGGATAAGGGCCATCGACGGCCACGATGGCCGGAAGAACGTTTTGAATGGTCTGCTGGGCGCGAAACTCACGTTCCTTCATTTTCGCGATCGGCCTGGACGGTTCGTTTCCACCAGCCACGGCATCCGACTCGGCACGGACTAGTTTGCCACCACAGGCCGCCGTGACGACGATCGCAACAATGATTTGCCAGACGCGCGGCGTTGTCATTTTGCGACCTTTCCCAAGGCTTTCCATTCCGACGCGGTCGAGTACCGGAAGACATCCGAACTTGGATTGTAGACTTCACCATCGGCACGCTCGGCCATGAAGCGGACGATTCGTTTGTCCGTACGTTTGAGATCCAGGAAATAGCAGGACCCATCACAACTGGCGACATAGGCACAGCCGGGAAACTGACTTCCAAAGGTCGGAGATTTGCTGTTCGCTGAAGGATGAATCAGGAACCGGGCCGTCGACGGACCGGCCGCGATCCAGGGCCCCAGCTTTTCTTGAATCTGCCCGAGGGCGAGTGTCGCCGATGTCCCGTCGGGGAAGTCGGAAATCTTCAGTGGTTTCGAAGGATTCAGCGGAAAGGCGCCGTTGTCGGAATCGGCAGTCCCCCGAACAAACGCAATGTGAGACATCGCGTAGCCCTTTTGATTGCGAAGCGGTGCTCCGCTCGGCAAGACAAACTCGGTGACAAGCGTCTTTGCCGCCACGGCGTTTGCAGGATCATCCCAGGATTTTCCCAGATCGATCTGATTGAACAGTTTCCGCGCCGCATCGTTATCGGCATGCCATTTCTGCCATGCAGGGTGGTCTTCGGGCAGGAATGACGGACGGACTCCGAGATACGGGAGCAGCAATACCAGTCCACTCAGACGTTTTTCCGCAGCCAGTTTCGGATTGGGAACACTCGCCGGCGGGAACGTCTTTTTTGCATCGAGATACGCGTGAACGGCAAAGATGACCGCACGCAGATGACGTAGCGAGATTTCGTCAATCTCGGCCTCGTCAAGACCCGCCCAATGGGGGGCGTTGTCATGCGCGGCATTCGACGGTGATTTTTGAGGCAGGCGGGAGTTTGCTTCCGACGGTTTGGGCCCCGCTTGAGCGACTTGAGCCACCACCGTGTCGGCCGGCGGGGCGGCAAACATCGCACGCACCATCACGGCCGATCCTCCCACCACGAAACCTGCCGTACACGCCAAGACAACCACCATCTTCAGTTTTTCAAGCAGCATGGCGTGGATCGCTCCTTGGGACAGTTGAATGGCATTCGCAGTCAATTCGGTCCCTGAAATCAAGGTTCCAGAGACGAACTGCATTCCGGCAGTCATCGTTGCGGCGGCGAGCGCGGCGGGAACCTGCGCCGTCGCCTGTTGCGCCAACAGGGTCGTCAGGGCAGCCGCTGGCAGGATCACACCCCGCTTTTTGAGTCGAAGCTGCAGCATGTCGCGTGCACGTTCGAGTCGCCCCTTGACCGATCCAACAGACCAGCCAAGCCGCCGGGCCACGTCTTCTTTCAGCTCGCCTTCAACCGCACACAGGATGAGCGGGACACGAAACCGTTCCGGCATTTGTGCGATCTCGTCATGAATCAGACTCAGTGTTTCCTCGTTGGGCAGCATGACGGCGGGATCCGTCGCTCCCGGATCGGTCGAAATCATCTCGAGTGGCCTCGATTCTTGTCGCAAGGTTCGCAGTGACTGCGCTCTGGCTCGCTTCGCGATGCGGCAGGCGATTCCATGCAGCCATGCACCAAGCGATGCGGGCTTGCCAATCGATCGCGCCTTGTTCAGCAGCACCAGAAACGTTGCCTGAAAGGCATCGTCCGCGGCGTGCGGATTTCGCAGAATGCTCCGGCAGACTCCCATCACCATCGGACCGTGTCGCACGATGATGGCATTCATCGCGCGATGATCCCGTTGATGGATGAACGTGCGAACCAGATCCTCATCACTTCGGACGTCTTGATTCTCCGGACTCATATCCTGTTTCACCAAGGTGGCATAAAGGGCACTTTTTGTCGCTCGATCTCGTCGGCACACCGGCAAGAGCCTGATCGTGTCACGATGGCCGACAAAGTCATAGTGCGTTCACCCGGATCAACGGCACGGTTTTTCTTTCAACAACAATGAAAGCGAGGTGAAACTCGACAATTCTGCGATGAAATGACATCCACCAGGTCGTTCTGGGAGGTCTCCAAGACAAAAACTGTCACGCATCGGACAGCAACATTTCAGAGATGCCGCCCAATGCGTTGCCCCCAAGTACATGCGGTCACTCGGCCTCATCGGATCGCTTCAGTTCAAAGTTGATCTCCGTTTCGCCTTCTTGAAATGGCGTCGACTTGCTTACGGCGGCTTCATAGCCATCGGCACGAACTCGATAGGTATAACGTCCTTGGCTTGGCGTCATTGTGATCGTGGCTCGATACCTTCCCGCTTTGCCGATGGTGCCCTCAGACGGAGCCCAATAAAGCCCATCCGCGTACCCACCCACGTTTTCGAACGCCTTTTCAAAGACAAAATTCTCGATCGGCTGTTTCGTCACTGCATCAATGACAGAGCCAACGAGGACCTGTGGTCGCGTCATGACAATCGTTTCATCGTTTCCATTGAGATCGAATTTGATCTTCCGATTGATAACCCTGGCGAATCCTTTCGCCTCGACATCAAATTCGATGACATCCCCTGGCGGCGCATCGGTCCACTGGTAAAGCCCATTCTCGTCGGTTCGCTCAGGGAGTCCGTGACTTTGTAACGTTGAAAGAGCATCCGTGTTGCGCCAACTTTTGTAATTGATCCAGGCATTCTGTACTGGCCGGCCCTCTCCGTCGACGACTCGGAATGACAGCGTGACACCTGGACTTAGCGTGAAGTCGACGATCCGTTGTTTCTCAGTGGAATTCGCGAGTGGCCGTCGGCCGAACCCTGGAACTTTTTCGAAGACGGGTTGATATCCAGGTTTCACAATCGAGATCGTCAGTGCGATTTCACTTTGTGTGTCCCGAATATATTGTGATTGCGAGACCGCTCGAAATCGATACTGGCCATCCTGATCTGTGATCTGAATCGGGTGACTGTGATGCCCATTCAATTCACAGAGCACCAGCGCCGCACCCGCCACCGGCTTCCCGTCTTCATCAACCACTCGACCGCTGATGTCAAAGATAGGCCTTAACTTCCATGTATGTTTGAACTGCCGCAACTGATCCATCTGGTGGTCAACACTGTAGTTATTTGCATTCGTTGCGAAATCGGGATGAGTCACACTGAAAGTAGTGCTTGTCGTTCCAGGTGGAACCAAGTCACACCGCCATTTTCCGTCTTTGTCAGTGACGTACGTCTCTCCGTTGAAGCTCGACTCTGCACGACGCAGCAACCCTGCTCGATGATCACCGGCCGAGAAACGTACCGTCGCTCCTTCGAGTGGCTGACCATTTGGGTTAAGCACGACGCCACCCACCGATGTACTCTTTGACATCTGAAAGGTGAATTCTTCGGGCAGGGGATCTTCTGAATCCTGTCCTCGGCGTCCCCAGAACGCTCGCATGGGGGCATAGCCAGGCGCGCGAGCATACAGATAGAGATACCTGGGATGTCGATTCGGAAACGTCAGCGTGTACTGGCCGTCCGCGTCACCGACATGCCATTCCGCGTCCGCCAGGTCTCCTGTCCGAGCCATCCCAATCCGGGGACTCGCAATGGGCTGACCGTCTTCATCAATGATCTGAACTCGTACTTCCCAGTTCGATTTCCCATCATCAACAATGTCATCGGCCGCCGCCGCAATACGCTCAGTCCGCATGAGCGGGACGAATGGAATTCCTGCCAGGCTCATGCCGATTGCAGTCACCATCATCGCCGTTGCCACGTTCAGCCGCAGCGTGATCGCACGATCGGAATCGGTCAAACGTGTGATCCGTTGTTCGATGGCGTCAAAATCATCGAAGAGTGGCGCCACCAAAGGAAGACGCACAGCACGGACGCTTGACCACTCGGCGACTTTCACAATGGCATGCGCCAACGGCCGCCCGTCGCCCCAGTGCTTCACGACATGGTCATCGCAGATCTGCTCCCGCAGAACGTGGATTCGCCCGTTGAGCCTTCGAACGAACAGATTCCACCACAAGACGATTTCCGTCATCTGCTGAAAGAACGCAAATAACGTGTCGTGGCGGTGTATGTGGGCCGCTTCATGCGCCAGCACGTAGACCAATTGGGTCTCATCAAGGGTTTCCACCACTCCCTCAGGAACCACGATCGCACATCGCCACCATCCAAGCGTCAATGGAGCCGGTGCGAGGCGCGATTCGTAGATCGGTGTTGTTTCGCTCAGGCCCGATGCCGCAAGTGCCGTTTTGGCCGCCGCTAACAGGCGAGGATTCGTTGCAGGTTTCAGCGTCCGTCTCAGATGTTGCACGACGAGCAAACCCCGCGCAAGCTGGAGCGTCAGGTAGAACATTCCAGCGCACCAGATCAGTATGAGCCAGACACCGACATCGGAAGCGTCCCAGTTCTTCAACCATTTCCAGCCTGGAACAGGCGTTTGAGTCCCTGCTGGTGAAGTGGCGAGACGAGCTTGAGACAGAGCGCCGGAGGAATTCGGAGTCGACTCTGCAGAAACGAGACCCGTGTCACGAGGCAACGCATCCGCCAACTTGATTTGTTGCGTTGCGGGAGTTTTCACAGGCAGGGCCATCGCGCTGCGCGATGTGTCGCCTTGACGGACAGTCAACAAGCCAAGATCTCGAGTACTCGCGAGCCAACTGGGAAGCGGAGTCGCGACTGTCAGCATCAAGGTCACGGTCAGCACGCCATGCCGGATTGGCAATGACATGCGACGCACCAGGTGGCTCAAAAGCAATCCCGCCCCTGCAACGACGATCGACGCCACCACAATATTCAACAGCAGCACGCCCGAACCCGATTTCAACGAATCGATGTGCATCGAGTGATTCCTATTGTTTTGGTTTGCGTGGAGACGATCCCGAATCAAGCAGTTTTCGCAGCCGCTGAACTTCGTCGGGTTTCAACTTCTTCGAACCGAGAAGGCTCGACACAAGGTCGGCCGCGGAACCACCAAAAAACGCTTCGACAAACTGTTCAGCCACACTTCGCGTCGCGACTTCGCGAGCGAACGCGGCGACATAACGAAAGCCGTCATCGTGCTTCTTACGATGCAGCCATCCCCGCTTTTCCAAGCGATCGACTTGATTCAAGACGGTCGTTCGCGTCACTTCACGCTGTGTCGTGATCGCGTCCCAAATCTCCGTGACCGTCGACCCCGTCTGCGGACCGCTCCAGATCACCTCCAGAATCTCAAGTTGGGCAGCAGTCAACGTGCCCTCCGGCTTCGCCATTTTTGACCTCCGATCCATCTCATCACTCAAACGACGCGTGTCGTCAGTGTAGTCAAACGACACACGTCGTCAAGCATGAATTTCGGATCGATTGGTGCAACAAGGACCTGATCCGCGCCCCAGCAACACAGTCGAATCGTCTTGCATATCGTGTATATCAACCTCGAGCATCGTTGCCGCCGAGAATGCCGGGGAGGGTCCTAGCGAGCCCGAGAAACTCGATGAACGCCCTGTGTGGCCCGCCTGCTCTTCTTCGCTCGAAGCGTACGCCTTGCCGAGGAAAAGCCAGCCGTTCGCGCCGTTTCTGACAGTCAAACTTGTGGATGTCGCTGGGAGGCGAAATGACTAGCCTCACGAGAGGAATCAATGGATCAAGGCGAAGACGTATGCGACAGTACGGAGGACATCGTCCCTCCACCACGCGATCCAATATTCAAACGACGAAAGCAGCAACGCGATCGGCAAAGTCGACGAAATCGACTTGATCGGCAAACTTGAACACCTGAACGCCGCTCGACCGTCATTTGCTCAATGCCGTGAGTGGATTCAAGACAAACAAGCTTGCGGATTGTGCAAGCTTGTACACACTGAACTAATGAACTCAATCGGAACGCCACATCGGATCGAAAAGTCTCCTGATCGGAACTTTTCAACCAGTCTTGATAGCCCATCGGACTGGCAAAGGAATGCCAGATGCTTTTCCATCGGCTGATCGGATTCTTCACTGGCCCCCGCTGTTCATCCTCCATCGCGGTCGTCAACGATCGTCGATCACGGCGGCGCGCGGACGACAGTGTTACGGCGATTGTTGAGATTCTCGAAGGTCGAAAAATGCTCAGCGCCGCCCCGGCCCTTGGCGGTCTTCAAAGTGCGTTCACTTTTACCGAAAGCGCACCAGCGACACCTCTCGCACCGACGCTGACGATCACGGAGACCGACAGCACGACGATCACCCGCGCGACCGTTCAGATTGCCTTGAACTATTATGCACGTGGCGAAGATCTGCTGTCGTTCACGAACACCCCACACATCACTGGCAGTTGGAATGCGGCCACGGGAACGCTGACGCTATCGGGTACGGACACCGTCGCAAATTATCAGGCAGCATTGCGAAGTGTCTCGTATCAAAACCTTAACGCCCATCCGACTAACAACGTCGGGCGCGTGTTTGCAGTTCAAGTCAGCGATGGCGTGAATGCCAGCACGTTCGGTTTCCAAGGAATGTATTTCCAGTCCACGAGCGCATACTTGGAACAGAGTGATGGCACCGAAGTGCAGGGGACGCCTGGCACGCCTCTCACGAACAGCGTCGATCTAACGCCGACCACGAGCGGAACTTTTGCCAGCGTATCGGTGCTGGATGTCTACTATACCGGCGATAGTGGAGACCAATCGTCGTCGAACGGAACACCATCGGTTCCCGGCAACTGGTATGCGGCGAGCGGTACACTTGTCATGTCGAGCTCGAATCCGACGGCAAACTTTCAGGCCTCTGCAAGGTCTGTGACCTACAAAAACCTCAATCTGGACCCCAGCGCCTCCCCACGCTTCTTTCAGTTCGTGGCGAACTACACGGTGACACCTGGATCCGGCAGTCCGGCCGATCTGCCGCAATACCTCTTCGCGACGGATCAAGGACTGAATGCCAATCCAACCAACACGGCACCGGTCCTTTCGAATGTGGAATCCGATCGAGGTTCATACCGTGTGAACTCGTCTCCGACCAAAGTCACTTCGACGCTGAGCATCACTGACCCGGATCACACCTCGCTTACGAGCGCCACCGTGCGCATTGATACGAATTATGTGAATGGGCAAGATCGGCTGACATTTGACGACACGCCACGCATCACGGGAAGCTGGAATGCGGCAACGGGCACACTGACGCTCACAGGCACAGATTCGATCGCAAACTACGAGGCGGCGCTTCGAGCGGTGGCCTATCAGAACCTGAGCAGCAACCCCAACACGCTCGTTCGTCGGTTTGCCTTCGTGACGAACGACGGGTTGACGGATAGCACACCGGCCTATCGTTACTTCGACATCGTCGCGTGACCAAAACAATCCGGCAGTGGACCACACTTCGTAGTCAGCCGCGAGCGGATACCGAGTGCGTTGCCGACAGAATCTGCTAGATCACTTCGCGGATCGGATCATTGCCGGGATCGACAAGGTACTGTGGAACTCCCGCCAGATCGAAGACGCGAATATTCTGAACATCAATGCCCGCCGCTTTGTAGAGCGTTGCAAAGACTTCCTGGAATGTCGTCGGCCGCGAATTCGGTTGCTCGCCGTACCGATCCGTCGATCCTACCGTCTGACCTGTTCGCAGCCCTCCACCTGCCATGACAGCGGTATTTGCCTTTGGCCAGTGGTCGCGACTGTTCGTGTTGTTGATTTTCGGAGTGCGGCCGAATTCGCCCCAGACCACCACCGCGACATCGCGATCGAGTCCCCGTTCGTGCAGGTCTGACACCAAGGCCGCAAGACCCTGATCCAAACGAGGGCACTCTTCTCGGCACTTCGGAAAATTCATCCCGTCAGAACCATGCCAGTCCCAGCGACTGAAGTTCATTGAAACGAACCGTGCACCAGCCTCAACCAGTCGCCGGGCGACACAGAAGTTTTCAATCATCGGCGGTGCGCCGTCCCGCTGGAACTCTTCGCTGCTTTTGCCATACCGGGCGACGGTTTGCGGATCTTCTTTCGACAGATCCAGCGCGTCGACCAATTTCGACGTTGTCAGAATGCCCATGGCCTGCTGCGCATAGACGTCCATGCTTTCCATTTGGCCCCGCTGATCGGCCGAGCGTTTGAACTTGTCGAGCGAGGCCATCAAAGATGTCCGGTCGCGCAACTTCTCCAGCGTGACACCCTGGAGCACCATGTTTTCAGAACTGCTTCGTGCTTCACGCCCCAACATGTTAAAGGGCGAGTGCGCCACGCCGAGAAATCCGCCTTCACCCGTCTCGCCCCACGGACGATTTCCTGTCGCGTACATCAAAGCGACGTTCGCGGGAATTGCCGGATTCACTTGCCCCTGTAGTTTCGAAAGCCAAGCTCCCCCTTGAGGCCACCCACCGGGAGGTGTGCGTCCCCCCTTACGTCGCCCCGTCATACACTGATACGCGTCGTGAAGACCATCGGAATCGGAGAGTGAACGGACCAGGATGAACTTGTCCATCATCTGGGCCATGCGCGGGAACATCTCGCTGACTTCGATCCCCGGGACGTTCGTCTGGATCGTATTGAACTCGCCACGGATCTCGACGGGGGCCTGGGGCTTCGGGTCCCACATATCGATATGTGGCGGTCCGCCCGGCAGGTAGATGTTGATGATCGCCTTGTGCGAATGCCCGGTCTTCGACGCCGACTCGGCCCGCAACGCATCGGCAAGGCTGATTCCACCGAGTGCCAGACCACCCACTGTCATAAAATCACGGCGTGAGATTCCATCGCAGAATCGCCCCGCCGTCGATGGGCGACGGCCAAGAATTGTCAGCATGAAGATTCCTTACAGTTCCCAGTCATTCGCTTCTTTCGCATTTCTGCTTGTTGATGCGTCATATGATATCGATACGATGGGACGCCTCAAGCCCAGTCGCAATTCCCACGAATGGCAAATGAGCCAAGGTTTTCGGGTATTGGAAGAATTGTCACAGGTTTGAGTGAGTCTTCCCGAACGAAACCGGGCCGTGCCACGACCTCGACACAATCCGTGGGACTCGCCACGCCCGTTCTCGTCACGGGTTTTCGTCTGGCCGAGGTCGACGATATAACGAGGGTTCCTTGCATCGACAAAGTTGCCTTGATCGATTGGCCTGCCCCGATGTTTCTTGAACCGTTCGCGATTTTGAAAGCGATGTTCGGCCTGACGATCTTAATGGCCGTCACGCTCGGCTGGGTCCATTGGACGCGGCAGTCGAGTGTCGGACGTTCGTATCGCAATTCCGGTTTGATTGCCGCACGACTTGGTGTCGTTTATGGTGCGGGATGGCTCCTGATGTGCGGAGCACTGGGACTCGGTGTCCACTGGTTCGTGATCGTGGCCCTGATCCTATACTGCCTGAGTCCCCTCGCGACGCTGCATGAGAAACCCGGATTTCTGAATTTGCTAGCGATGGATTTTCCCGGATTTGTTGTCGCGTTCGTGGTGTTTTTGCCCATCTATGTGCTGAAGCAATTCATTCTCGGCTTTCCCGAGCACGATCTGGTGGTGCTGTCACCGCCAGATCCGGCCGTATCACTGGCCCCGAGACAAGACACCTCGATTCCCAATCTCGACCAGCAGTTGGTCAGCGTTGTCACGACACTGCGCCCCACTGGAAAAATTGAATACAACGGAACTCGATTCGACGCGACCTCATTCGATGGCACAATGATCGATGCGGGACAGCTCGTGGAAGTCTGCACGCGAAAAGATCGCATGTTCATCGTGCGGCCCGTCGAATCCCGCGGCTGATCTGTCGCGTTTCCCGTGACACAATACGGCATGGGCGACGGCATCCGACGGTCGGTCAGCCACGGCTCGCGATGCGCCGGTGGCTGACCGTATTCCACAAGCGCACTCTCACGATCTATCGGGATCGACGCCTGTAGACG
Organism: Schlesneria paludicola DSM 18645; assembly: GCF_000255655.1. Classification (NCBI taxonomy): domain Bacteria; kingdom Pseudomonadati; phylum Planctomycetota; class Planctomycetia; order Planctomycetales; family Planctomycetaceae; genus Schlesneria; species Schlesneria paludicola. The sequence goes on from NZ_JH636434.1 coordinate 2,732,786, forward strand.
ATGAAGCCAACAGCGATCAGGAGCACCACAAGATTCAAGATTACGAACCGACGAATCAAGATTGCGGCGGTTGACAATTGCGGTGTCTGCCCAACATCCGGCCGAGAATCGGCAGACGGAATCTGTTTTCCAAGCTCAATCTGCGCCTGCAGGGCCACCTTCGGGGCAGCCGTCGCGTCGGAAGGTTGAGAATCGCGTGCCTGCAAGGAATTGCCTGGAATCGTACCTGTTTCGATCGGCTTGCCGTTCGCGTCGAGAGGTTTCAAAGTCAGGTCAAACACCGTCGAGTGCTCAGGCGGTACCAACTGGAAGTACTCGTCTGAAACCGGCTGATTCAATTCGATGAACGTCAACTCGTATTCGGTTCGGACTGCCGGCCTTCCGAGATAGTCCTTTGGAACCATGTTCTCGGCATAGCGGGTTTCGATAATTCGCCGAGGCATCCAGATTTGACCCGCGACTTGACGCAGGTCACAGAATTCATTGTCGATTCGATACGGGCGTTGTTTGGTCTGGCGTCTTAGGGCAAACCCCGCATTGCGATCCAGCCACAACCTGTCGGTATCTGCGGACTCGATCACCACGCAGTCGGAACCATCAAGTTGCTCATGCTCCGTGACGACGTGCCAAACACCTTGTGACAAAAGATCAGAAAGACGGTGTCTCTGCCTGTACTTGAAGTCATGGGGAAGTGCGGCACCTGTGATGCCAAACTGAATCAGATCCAGATAGTTTCGACTATTGAACATCTCCCGATCCATTTGAGACGGAAGTTGAAATACAAAATTCGGACGCGCGACATGTTGATCATCTTTGAGTTCAAGGCCGCTGTTGTTGTTTCTGACCACCGAGCCGTCGTAGACCTGGATGTTCTCCCGAGTCTCGATCCGTGCGCGGGGACTCCACTCGAGGATTTCCCGATAAGACAACACCGATGTCGCAGGGGCGTTGAGATTCACGAACCGTTGCGGTTGTTTCTTCTTGATCTCATCCGCGATGAAGTTGAGGGATCTAAAGCGAGATCGTTCGCTGTAGTGCGTCTTCTGGTGGTCGATAACCAGACTCGCCGTTCGTTCTTCGTCTGGAATGGGAGATCGGCGCCACCCCTTCCACAGGACCTCAGGATCCATCAGTGTTTCCGAGCGGATGCGATACTCGACGCGGATCGATTGGATGGTCGCATAGTTCTGGCGATAGGCCGCTGCGATCTCTTCAAACGGCGGCACGAGTGGAATTGGTGCGAGTGCAAGTCGCAGTTCGTTTGCATTTGGTTTTGGCTTTAAACCGATACCTGCCGCCACAATCAGCGTACTTGCGACAACTGTCAGTGCAACTGTGGCTAGAACCACCGAATGCTTGATAGACCCGAGCATCGACAGGATCTTCGAGAATGTTCCGGTGGCCATTGTCGTTTGGGTCGCGCCAACCCCGGCGGTGGTGAGTGTTGCGGCCACCAGCGGTCCCGGAACGGCTGCAGCTGCCGCATTCTGAGTGAGCAATACGGCGAGCGTGACTGCCGACAACGCAACCCCGCGCCGCGTCAGGCGGTCGGCCAGTAGCGACCGCGCTTTCATCAATCGCGACGAGACCGTCGCTTCAGGCCAGTTCAACTGGCGAGCAGCGTCTTTGCGCGTTTTCCCTTCGATGTCGCAAAGGATCACCACGCACCGCAACGGGTCAGAAAGCCGCGCCAGCTCCTCGTCCAATACCGGTGAGACATCTGCCCAGAGGGTAGGAGAATCTGGCGAGCATTCAACCGCGATGTCCATCTCAAGCTCTCCACTCGGTTCGATTCGTGGCCTCTTGGAAGCAGCGGTTCTCACTTTGAGTGCGGCGTGGCGGGCAACACGATGCAGCCAACTGACAAGCAACGCCGGTTGTGAAATTTGTGCGGCATACTGAGCCAGACTCAGAAATGTCGCCTGGAACGCGTCTTCTGATTCGTGATGTCGCTTGAGGATCCGGCGACAAATACCAAATACCATTCGCCCGTGCCGATCAAGCAACGCCTCAAACGCCGTTTGATCACGCTGCGTGACGAATCGCGCCAATAGCTGACTGTCGGTCACGTCGGTCGTTCCGGTAGTGACATCGGCCTGTCCAGTTTGAAATTTCAGTTCATTCATGAATCACAGCTTGCTAAATGTCATCACAGCAACCAGGCGCAGCGGTCACGGAGCGTACAAAACGATTGCTCACGCAACCGATCACGGTCTGAACGGTGTCCCGATTTCAGCTCGTCTAGCAAAATAGAGCTTTGCCGAAGACGCTCATTTGAACAATTCCCAAGAAACGGCAAAAAGAAAGGAAAATTTCCCCAGATGCAAAAAAACAAGGTGCATCGATCCTTGTGATGGTGCGCACTGCCAGAATCAAAGTCATTCGCGGTGAAGTGATGGATTTAACGCAGGTGAACGATTCGTCTGTCTCGCGTCTTAGGAATCGCCCAGAGCAGCCTCTCTGAGCAGGCTGTTTTGAGTTCGTCGGTCGGATGCAATTGCTGAACGCGACGAAACGAATCGATTGAACTTTCACTCCTTCAGAGATTCGACTGAACACGACGAGAAATCTGCAATGCAGATCGTTTCGGCTCGACCAAGGCTCCTTCAAAGAGTTTTTTGAGCATCCTTTAATCTGGATCGCTGGTCTGTTGTTCGCAGGAGGAATTTACTACCTCGCGGGTGATGTACCGTGGACAAGAATTGTGATCCCTGCCCTGCTGGCCATCAGCGTTGGCCCTCGACTCTTCGATGGTTCGATCAAGGACCGATACCCATCGGCACGACACGCGTGGTTGCTCTCCATCGGCATGACAGCACTGATTGTCGGCGTCGTGCTGAGGATGGCGATTCCAGCCTGGCAGGGACAATTATTTGACCTGACGTGGCTCGGTATCGCGTTCTTCGCAATTCTGACGTTTGTGATCTTGAATCGAGATCACAAGGACGTCGTCGCCTGAATCGCTCAGTCTTTACTCATCAACAACGCAATCGGTTTGGTTGCTTCGACGGCTGAGAAGGCGGCGCGTAGACAGGTGGCAATCGGCATCGCAAGCACCAGCCCAATCAGGCCCCAGGCCCAACCCCAATAGGCCATGAACACGAGCAACAACAACGAATCGATATTGAGATGATGTCCCGAGATTTGAACCTCGAGCAGATCGATCCAGATAAACCGAATCGCCATGAGAAGCACGAACAGCGTGATCGCGGCGGGAAGCGGCAATTGCAAGAACCCTAGCAAAATTGGCGGGATCAGCGCGGCGATGACCCCGATGTAGGTGACGTAATTCAACGCAAAAATCAACACGGTCCACAATAACCAGTAATCGATACCGAAGGCCGCCAGAACAAACCCCGCCGTCAGCGCCAGCCCGGCATTCACTCCGGTCTTGACCTCCATGTACTTGGCCATTCCATCGGTGACCGCCTGAAACACGGCGAGAATCCGCTCGGCTCGTTCCGGTGGGAAAGCCCGATGAATCCGCTTCGGGAATTTTGGGGCGGCCAGCGTGAGAAACAGGAGATAGAACACGAGCATCAGTCCGAATTCCGCGGACTCCGCCGCCGTGCCAGCCACAAAGCTGATGACGGTTTCAGGGGTCAGCAGACTCATCCCCTCAGTCAGACGGTCCTGCAGCCCCCAACGCGTCGCAGCATCAAGAAACTTTTGCTTGTACATCGGCCAGTCTCTTTGGAACCGCACAGCGTTGACCGAGAGAATGGATAACAATGCCGTCACCGCCCCCGATGCGAGCAGAAAGAGAACAAGATAAGCCCACGAGACCGAGTAGCCATGCCGCTTCATCCAATGGGCCGCGGGACGGATCAGAAAGTAGACAAAGACCGCGGAAAGCAGCGGCTTCAGAATCGGCCCGAGGTACGTCACCGCCGCCCCGATCAGAATGATGGCGATCACGGTGAGTTGCCAATTGGCGGACGTTTTCGGCGAGTCATCTTCTGGGTGGGCCAAAATGTCACTTCTCAAAAATCGCCAGGATCAATCATCTCACATCCCTAAACTCTAGCAAAACTCACCAAGAAGAAACTCTCTGCGAGCGGTTTCAAATACGTGAGAGACCAACGGCGCGGTCCTGAGTTACTCTGAAGAACTCGCACCCTACGTGTCAGCTGGGCCGTGGATTTCGTGTGAGCTTGAAGTCGGCTCATTGTGCAAGCGGACTCAACAATACGTTGCATTTGGGGAGAGAGTCTTGCAGGCGTTCTTTGGCCTCTGAATTCATTTTTGCACTGAGAATTCGCAAGACTTTGAGGTTCGGGAGCTCTGAGGTGAATAACAAACCAGCCTCGGTAATCTGATTCGAGACGAGTGACAGCTCGCGAAGGTTCTGCAGTTCCTTCAGAGTTCCAATGCCCGCGTCGGTCATCTGAGGGCATCGCAAGTCGAGCTTTTCGAGTACTTCGAATATGCCTACCGTTTTGAACAGGTTGTCTGTCAATTCGTTTGAATGCAGCGAGAGCTCGCGAAGATGCTTCAAGCCGCGAATTGAGGAAACACCCACGTCGTGAAAACGTCCACGTGCCTGAAGAACTTCGAGTTTTGGATACCGTGTTGCAATGATCGCGAAGTCAGAATCGTCCGCTTCCCAGCCCCCTTTGTCTCCGGGAGCCAATCGAAGTAAATCTCCATTGAGGTTTCGCCGCAACACGGCCGTTCCGCGACCGTTGAAAAGTTCCCACGAAATCTGAAGGGCATCGGCCGGACAAAGGAACATCAAAGGCTGCTGAATGCCCCTGCGATTGTCTCTGAAGCCGGATAGGTCTTCTCCGCCCATCCGTTTCAGAATATCAGGAGAAATGTCGCGGTGGACAAATTCAACGTGTCCGTCCGCAAATAAAAAATGCGATCCGGCCCCATGCACGTGGCAAAATGTTGCTGGATGAGAATCCAGATTTTCCAGTTGCATCCAGTTGTAGGGACACCCCCACGGGACAAAAGTGCCAGCAAGCTCTGCGGCAAGCATGACCTGCTCGAGATGATCAATATGAGTAAATCTCACGCAACTGTTCGCAGACATGAGGTGAGCATTCGCCGCGAAGTGTGCAGGTGCAAAGTCCCGTCCGTCAGCTGGAAGTCGCTCGTCGCCCAGATTCTCGTATGTCCGATGGTGTTTTAGAAACAATCCGGCATTCAGAGAGGAATCCCAAGGTTTGTTAAAATCAATCGAGTTATACCATGGTGAAGAATCCAAAAACGGCAGAATTGAGCTCATCCAACCGTGAAATGCCTCTCGATCAGAAGAAAACACGCCACCGGGTGGCAAGCAGCCACATGTATCGTGGTAGTTATGAAGGGCCAATCCGATCTGCTTCAGATTGTTCCTCGTCTGCATTCTCCGGGCGGCTTCGCGTACCTTCTGGAGATATGGAAACAGGACGCTCCCAATTAGCAAAGTCGCCAAGATGACGACCAATACTGTCACTCGTTGGCGCCACATATCTACTTCGCTCCCTAACTGCCGCAGATTTGACCGAGCCTCGCAACCCAAAGACAATCTGTCAACACCCTCCGGACAGGCCCTGGAAATTGAAGACAGAATCACGGATTCTTACGATCGGACTGGAACTAAATAAGCGGGATTTGGTTTTGTCGATCCGTCAATCTGCTTCTGCCTGGAGTTTGTCATGAAACCTCGTGTTTCTGTCGTTACGATTTGCGTCGATGATCTGGAACGGTCACTTCGTTTTTATCGCGACGGCCTGGGTCTGAAGTCACCCGGAATCATTGGTCAAGAATTTGAATACGGGGCGGTCGCGTTCTTCGATCTGCAGCCTGGTTTAAAGCTGGCAATTTGGCCGCGTAAGAGCTTGGCACTGGATTCGGGACTGGCGCTAAACAAACCCAGTGCAACGGAATTCTCGCTGGGACACAACGTTTCTTCACAGGTCGAAGTGGATGAGGTGATGACGCAGGCAATCGCGGCGGGAGCTGTGATCGTGAAGCAGGCTCAGAAAACGTTCTGGGGCGGCTATTCGGGCTACATTCAAGACCCCGACGGGCATCTCTGGGAAGTGGTGTGGAACCCGCAACTGCTGCCTGAGGATTGATCCTGAACGGTCACGACAGGCAAGCCGACAGGGCAGTCCGAAATCGCTTTCGATTCCGTCGAATTCTGGCTGCTGTTTTTGTTTGTGGTCTGATGTTTGATTGCCATCGAGATCTCGGATCGGACCACAAAGTTGTGAACATACGCAGTCGTCTCACAACTTGGCGGTCGCGTGGGATCACTGCCCTGCTGGCCATTCGGTCATGAGATCGTGATCACGTTTCAGAATTCCAAGCACTCGAAAACCGAGGTCGATCGCTTGGACACTTTGAAACCACTCACCGAAAAGATGAGATGGCCCCGTGCTTTCGTGACACCTCGCCGAGTGATCACGGCAGCAACGAACTGCGGCAGAAGTTGCCTCATGTCATGATCACACGCATTGATCATCAGTAAGTCCTTACCGGTGGATGCGCGGAGGTTTGACCGAATTCATTCGATCCGTCCCTGGAATTCGAGACGGGGACGTCGATCCGAGTCGGACCAAAACATCAGTTCTGCCCAAGTTACCTGATCCCAACAACCGATCTTTTCCGGTACGGGCCTTGCGAAGCGACGCATACGCTGCGGACGGATCTGCGAAATCTGGCGACAGGACTTGGGGATGAGCCTTCACGATATGACGCGGAACTCGGATCGACTCCGGCAGATTCCGATTGAGATTTCGGTGCGTGTATGCCGTCGCAATCTCACGCTCAGCGAATTCTTGCAATGGTCGCCGGGAAAGGTGATTGAATTCGATCAGCCGGCAACCTCACCACTTTTGCTGCAGATTGACCACAAAATTGTGGGCCGTGGAGAGCCCGTGAAAATTGGTTCGCAAATGGGACTTCGCATCCAGAATCTGGGTGACGATGTGGTTGGTGCGCGGCATTCATGACCGATCGGCCGGTCTGATAGGGGCCACCATTCCGGAGCGACGGTGCTTGGGGAAGTCTGGCAAGAAACGAAAAGCCGCAAGGGGAACGGCCGCGACTCTTAACGAACCGCGGTTAACCGAACAGGGTGACCGGCGAGATTGAATTCCGACGACGACGCTTGTGCTTAACGCAGGACCGGTAGTTGTACGCGTTGCGTGACTTGATCCGCGGTTGGCTCGTCATCGATGTACTCGTAATAGACGTTTCGCTGACGAGGGATGTAACCGGCTTCGCGAATCAGGCGTTTGATCGTTTCCAGCGACAGGTGATGGACCGTACCGGCCTCGGCAACGACATTCTCTTCGATCATCAGCGAACCCATGTCGTTCGCACCGAAATGCAACGCCAGGCCACCAATCTTTTCTCCCTGAGTGACCCATGAGGATTGGATGTTCGGGAAGTTGTCGAGATACAAGCGCGAGACCGCTTGCGTCTTCAAATACTCGAACGAGCCGACCGGCGGAATATGGGACATGTCGGTGTTGTCGGGCTGGAATGTCCAGCAGATATACGCCGTGAATCCGCCCGTCTCATCCTGCAATTGACGTAGACGATCCAAATGCTCGATCCGTTCGGCCAGCGTTTCAATATGGCCAAACATCATCGTTGCGGAACCCTTTCCGCCTAACAGATGCCATTCACGGCAAACATTCAGCCAATCGTCCGTCAAGCATTTTCCGCGCGTCATCTCCTTGCGGACTCGATCGACCAGGATCTCACCGCCTCCGCCAGGCAAACTCCCAAGCCCTGCCGCTTTCAGGCGTTCGAGAACGGTTTTCACGGGAAGCTTTGCCAGCTTGTGAAGGGCGTAAATCTCGGGTGGCGAAAAGCAGTGCAGATTGACCTGGGGAAAGCGTTCTTTCAGAGATCGAAGCAGATCTTCGTACCATTCGAGCGGCAAGTCGGGATTCATGCCGCCTTGCATCAGGATCTGATCGCCCCCCAACGCGACGGTCTCTTCGATCTTTTTGTAGATCGTGTCTTTGTCGAGGACGTAGCCTTCGGGGCTTTTCGGCTTGCGAAAGAAGGCACAGAAGTCACAGACCGCCGAGCAGACGTTCGTGTAGTTGATGTTGCGATCGATATTGAACGTGCGATACGGCTCGGGATGCAGTCGACGGCTGACCGCATCGGCAGCTTGACCGATTGCCACCAGATCGTGCGATTCCAGAATCGTCAGGCCTTCGGCGGGGGTAAGTCGTTCTCCGGCCACGGCCTTTTCGAGCAATCGTTTGACTTCGGCTGACACTGCAATATTCCTCGTTCGTCAATCCACCAAGCCCATTCAATGGAGTTGTGGAGCGTCTGGATTGGATTTCTCGCCGACGCCGACAGACAGCGCCCTTCTCGCAATCACGCTCCACATTGTCCTCGATCACCAAGTCTTTCCTCTCGCCGAGCGAGATATCAGCTTTGGAAGATCAGATCGACTCCTTTTGGCGCCAGGTCCAAACCCGACGCCAATTCATAAAACAACTTCAATCCGCTCCGCTCGGCTCGACCGAGATGGTATTGAAGATTCACCGACAAGTAGCTGATCGTCGTTGGAAACGAAAGCCCCAACAGTGGGGCTTCTCGCCGGGCGATCTCTTCGAGACGCGCCACACCGCGATCGCGCGATTGATTCAAGGCCCGTTCAATCTGGTCCATGTCGACCATGCCACGACTTCGTTTCGCCTCTGGCAATCGATTCGCAATCCCCGGTCGCGGTTCGGCCTGGGCGATATCATGAATGCGGCGGCGATTGGCAACCCACATGGCGAACACAAAGGGCAGGCCGGTCCATTGGCACCATTCCTCACCCAGATCCCACGTACCGGGAAATTGTTCCTTCGGCGGCAGTATCGCACGATCGCCGATCAGAAGGATCGCATCGGCGGTCGTGTCATCGGTTCGATGGTCCAACGGCAACGGTTGCAGTTCCGGGAACACACCGTGCCGCTCGGCCAGCATGATTCGCGCAAGCGTGGCGCTCGTTCGGGACCCCTCATCTAGGGCCAGCGTACGAATTTCACCCCAGGGCACACGGCTGTACAGTTTGACGCTGAGCACGGGCCCATGAGCCGAAACGCATGCGTCAGAAATGATTTGATACTGTTGTCCGCGGAAGTATTCGATGCTGGGAATAAGGGCGACATCCAGTTGATCGCGGGCCAGTTCGTCGGCCAGGCGGCTGGGAAAATCCAACCGAAGTTCTGCGTCAGGCAACAGTTCCGACAATCCTTCGACCAGCGGTTTGGAATTCAGATAGCTGACGGCCCCAATTCGTGCAGAACGGATTCGGGAGACCGATTCCGACGCCATTGAAGCCGCAAGTCCGCTGTTCGATTCGCTTTGTCGCAGCGGAGAGGCGGTGGGGTCGGACAAAAGATCGGATTGAAAGTTCATAGTGTGGTCGTATTGGTAATCGCGTAAATTGCCGATTAGGATGCGTCATCCCAACGCGGCTCGCAAGGATGGAACCGTCCTCTGACGCGGGATTTAACGGCTAACCGCCAGAACAGCAAGGATTTTCGCTTCAAATTGAGCAGTTCTTCGGATCAGCTCTTCGTTCACGCACATCGACACACGTCAATCGGGACAGGACGTTTTCATGACCTCGCCTCTGCAAATTGCCATCGTCGGCCTGGGAAATGTCGGCACCGGTGTTTCCAAAATTCTGACTCAGCAACCTGATCGAATTCGTCAACGAGCCGGACGCTCGATCGAAATTCGGCGTGCCGTCGTTCGCGATCTGAGCAAACCACGCGAGATCAACCTGCCATCTGGAGTGCTGACGGACGACTTGGAATCGGTCATCCGTGATCCCCAAATCAAGGTGGCGGTTGAATTGATGGGGGGAATCCACCCCGCCCGCGAAGTGGTGCTCGCCCTGCTGGAAGCGGGCAAGGACGTCGTGACGGCCAACAAGGCGCTGCTGTGCGAACATGGTGACGAGATCTTTGCGGCCGCGAAACGGTATGGCCGAACGGTCTGCTTTGAAGCCGCGGTCGCCGGGGGAATTCCGATCATTGCCGCCGTCGGGCAATCGATGGCCGCAAACCAGATCGTTGGCATTCAGGCAATTTTGAATGGAACCACAAATTACATCCTGACCGAGATGTTGTTCCGCGGGCAATCGTACGCCGACGCCTTGCGTGACGCACAGGCCCTGGGATATGCCGAAGCCGATCCGACACTAGACGTGAACGGGACCGACGCGGCACAGAAGCTGGGCATCCTGGCTCAGTTGTCGTTCGGAACGAAAGTGACCGCCACCGAATTCCATGTCAGTGGGATCGATAAACTCGAACAGGTCGACATTAAGCATGCGACCGATCTGGGTTACGTCATTAAATTGCTGGCGAGTGTAAAACTGGTTTCGGGCAAGCTCGAAATGAGTGTCCGAGCGACGCTGATCAAGAACGACCGGCCGCTCGCACAGATCCATGGTCCGTTTAACGCCATCCTGCTCGAAGGCGACGTCGTTGGGAATGTCTGGTATTCCGGACGTGGGGCCGGCCAACTGCCAACCGCATCCGCAGTGACCGCTGACATCATCGACCTGGCAATTGGACGAGCGCAACTGACGTTCAATCAACTTGATCTGTGGCGAACGACGCCTGAATTCCCGCTGATCGACGCACAGAACGCGACCAGTCGCTATTTCCTGCGTCTTTCGGTCGAAGACCGTCCGAACGTCATGGCCGAGGTCACGGGGATCCTGGGTCGACATGGGATCAGTCTGGCTACGGTGATTCAGCCAGAAGCCCCGGAAGTCGATGCTGGATCGACGGCAGTGCCGATTGTTCCACTCATCATCATGACGCACCGCACAACGGCGGGAAATCTGGCAGCAGCCGAACGCGATCTGGATCGACTGGGTTCGGTTCGATCACCACGAATGGTACTGGCCGTCGCCGACTGAGTTCGACGCAACGCAGCCCTCGATCGGCCGGCAACCAGTCGTTTGATCGAGGGCGATCCGCTCATAACGGTTCAATTGAAATCGTTTCGATTCGGGTCGCCACCCGTTTGCGGCGATCCGAATCGATCGGGGAATTCCGAAGGTTGACGTTGCGGTCGATGCTCCTGAGCGGCAGAATCACGAGATGTGATGCAGGAGCAAGATGTGAACGACCTTTTACCAGCCCGGTCGATTCCACGAAAAACCATGGCGGTCCTTTTCGTGTGCCTGGCGACAGTCGTATTTGCACAGCCTCCACGGGCCCACAAGCAGCCGTTGCCCGTTGCCAAGAATCCGCCGCCCATCAATGCCGAAAGTTTGCGACAAGGCAGCCACAATTCGTTGACGCTTGCTCGTCAGCAATCCGTGATTCAATGCATCGAACTGGCCCGGGATGCGATTGAGCGAATGGACTATGTCGCTTCGATTCCCCTCTTGGAACGGGTGCTCGCGGATTCGAATTCGTTTATCCCGTCAGGCGTCTGGACCGAATCGGGCGCGCATCAAGAAGCCGTGCGGCTATTGCAACAGATTCCATCGGACATGCGTCAGCGGCTGGATGAACCACGGCGCATCACAGCTCGACGCGAATGGGAACGAGTACGACATCAGGGTCCGACGGAAGTCATTGCATTTCTAGAACAATACGGCGACCTGCCACTTGGCGTTGATGCGTTGTGGTGGTTGGGTTGCCGGGAACGCGATCAATCGCGTTCCCATTCCGCGCAAGCGGCCTTCCAACGCGTGGCACAACATGATCAGGCCACTCCACAACAACGCGTGTCCGCCCTGACCGCTGCGTATGAACAAACTCGCGAACTGCGCGAACCGGATGCCATGCGGGCGATTCGCGAGCGACTATTGCGGTTCGATGGAAATCTGAATCTCACGTATACCAATCGCCAAACGAGTTTGGGGAAATGGCTGGCAGACCACGTCAGTGAGATTCCCGAGACATCGACCGTGGACGTCGTTTCCGCCAGCGAAGGTCGACTGCGGCGCCCCATTCACGAAGCGGCGTGGAAACAGCCATTCACGGTTCCGTTGGGTGCAACACTGGCGTCACGAGAAGCCAAACAACGCGATCTGGGCGTACGCCCGATCTCCATTCTGCGGCCGCTTATCGTCGGCGATTCGGTCATCGTGCGCACGCTCGATGCGATTCACTCATTTGACCTGAAAAATGGTGCGCGTCGCTGGGAAGTACCGAATGTGGAATTCGGCAGAATGGACCGACGCCTGATCGAGAATCCGTCGTACCAGATGAAAGCCACGGACTGGGCCCAACGACGCAGCCTCGCGGATTCCCTGTTCAACGAACTGACCACTGATGGCGGGCGATTATTCGCGATCCAGGAGCCCGATCGAAGCGGCGAGTTTGGAATTGAACGCAGCGCATCAACCGGTCTATTGCGGACCGGTCCGAACTTTAACCGGCTTTGTTGCTACAACGTGCAGACCGGAGCCCTCAACTGGGAAATCGGCGGCCCGCCAGGTTCATCGGGCGATTCGCTAAGTGGATGCCTCTTTCTGGGTTGTCCATTGGTCGTCGATGGCACGTTATATGTCGTGGTCCAGCACGAGACGGAAATGCGACTTGTCGCGTTGAATCCCCAGCAGCCCAGGGTCGATTGGACTCTGTCATTGGGAACCGCGCTGCTCCCCGCGACGGAAGACCTTCAGCGATCGCGTGTGGCTTGTCCGGTCATCTGGCACGACGGACAACTGATCTGTTCGACCGGAGCAGGAGCGGTCATCAGTATCGATCCTTTGCTGAGGACGATGAAGTGGGGTTACCGCTATCCCGCCACAACGATTTCGGTGGGAGACCTGCAACGCGGACAGAATCCGCATGACTCACAGCAGACCAACGAACCTTGGTGGGACGCCTGGCGCGAGCCGTTTGCAACGATCGCCTCGGTAACGAAGGCCGCACATCCACCCGACCAAACGGCACCAGCCACACCGATCGTCGTGTTTGCCTCGCCGGAAACCGATCAATTGCATGCAATTCGACTGGCGGATGGAAGCCCCATCTGGCGCGTTCCACGAGACGGGGGCTTGATTGTCGCGGGCATCGTGCAGGATGTCGTAGTCGTCATCGAGGGCGACTTTATTCGCGGCCACGAACTGACCACAGGGCGAATACTGTGGCGGACCGCCACACTCGAAGTGGGTGGACCTGGAACATTCGTAGGCCCCACGATGATCGTCTCGACGCAATCGGGCGGAACGTTGCTGTTGGATGTCAGGAATGGTCAGATTACGGCGGACTCTTCCAATTCCGAGACTTCGCTGGGCGCCCTGGCCGAGGCTGGAACGGGCTGGATTTCGTTCAGCCGTCAGTCACTCATGTGGCTGCCTCGTTTGGAAGACGTCCGAAATGAGGTGGAATCGAAACTGCGTGAAACCCCCGACAACGAAGACCTTCGGCTGCGTGCTGCGGCGCTGGATCTGCAGGCAGGAGACTCGCTGGCCGCTCGAGGCCGATTGAATGGACTCGATTCCAACGCCGCGCGTGCATTGCGACGCCAGGCCATTATTGATGCATTGCGCGAACCGAACTCGCACCGTCCCGATGCGGAACGTGTGGAACTGGCCAGACAACTAAAGGAACTCGCCGTTGATGTCGACTTCAAGTTCGCCGCGGCGGATGCGATTGGCACGTCGGCTCTGGCGGCGGTGGACCTTATCGCGTGTGTCGACGCCGCGCTCGATGGCCTGGCAGCGGAGCTTGACCACCCCGAATCACTCGTCAAAACCTCGTCCGTCACCGTGCGGAAAGATCGCGTCCTGTTGGGACTGATCGACGAAGCGTATCGCAAGGCGAAACCGGCTGAGCTTCAATCACTCGATGAGCTGTTCGCTGGCCGGGTGAAGGTCGCTAGGAAAAGCCGAGATCGCACCGCCGTGCAGAGTCTGGCTCAGCAATGGAGGGGACTCGACTGGAGTCGGCAACTGACGGTCCTCGAAGACGAGAAGTCGATCCGCAAGCGCTCCCCTGCCGAAGTCGAACTGCAATTACTCGATGCCGCCGGTTCGGACGATGCGGCAATTGCACTGCAAGCACTGGAAAAACTTGTTCTACGACTTCAGCGGCTTGATATTCGCCAGGATGCCCTGGCAATTCGAGAACGAATCAATCGCGAGTTTGCCGTGGCGAGGCGTCCCGATGGGACTCAGTCGGTCACGCGAGTCAGCAGTGGAGCCCCTTCGATTCGACGTCAGACATCGACTAGAACAACGGGCTGGCCTGCGGTCGAGCCTGTACTGGAATCACTCGATGAGCGCAATTTTGGGATCAATTATGCCCTGATTCCTGTGCATGCAGAACCGGGAAGCCTGGCTAGTCGATTGGATATTTGCGTCGAACGAAATGGCGGCGAGATCCTTTTTCGCGGCGACAATTTCTTTCAGAGCGGACAGACAGAAGAGGATGAACAGAAGTTCAAACTTCCCCCCAGCGTGTCGCCTTATCGCGGCCCGTCATACATGCTGCGCGACGCATGGGGAATTGGACGTGTTGTGATCTGTCTGGTCGGCAGCGAGTTGTTCGCCATTTCACCACTCGAACAACGTGACTTCTGGCCCAGCCCAATTGATCTGCAAAGCTCGCCCAGTGAAACGCGCGTCATTACCGGCCAAGGCGGTGCCAACGAAGGCCGAAACCTTGTCGTCGACCAATCGAATCGACCGATTGGACGCGTGGGGCCTGTCCGTGCCGGTTACTTGTGCTACCAAAAAGGGACAAAGCTTGTTGCCGTCGAGACCAATTCTGGAAGAGCGCTTTGGGAACGGCTTGATTTTCCTGGGGACGCGACCGTCTTGGGAGATGATCACCAGATCTATGTCTGGCGTGAAAACAAGGTTCTCGAAATCTTAAGTGCGCTCGATGGACGAAAGGTCGAAGAGCAAGTCCTGACGAATCCACCAAGCAGCATGTTTCATCACTTGGACTCGCTGGTTTGGACGGTCACACGCGGTCTCGATTCGTCACAAATGGAGTTACACGACTTGCGGACGGGCAAGCCAATCTGGACACGCTCCGCCGCAAGCAATTCCCAGTATGTCGCTCTCGATCCCGAAACGATTGGAGTGGCAACCCCCGAGAACCAATTCCACCTCGTCGACGCGCGATCAGGTGTCTCGCTAGGTCACCCGCTCGACGTCGACACGGCATCCGTGAATGGATTGATCGCATGGCACGATGAAGAACGATGGTATGTCGCGATGACTCAGCCAACAGGGAACATGGGAACGCTTAGGTCATTGCAACCCAGCGATTCGGTGCGAAGGCGATTTATCGCGGGAACGCTGTTTGCTATTGATCGCCACGAGCCAAGAATTCTTTGGAAGAGAACCCTGAAGGACGAACCGATTGCACTCGATCAATCTCGCGCGGCCCCCGTTTTTGTGCAACTTTGGAAACAACCGTCGAAATCCAGTCCAAACGGAACGGAAGGGGTCCTACGTGTCATCGACAAGCGCACAGGCAAATTACTGGTCGAAAAGCGCCGTGATGACCTTCAACCCTATTTCCTCTTGAACCCAGACGTCCAACTAGCCATCCTGGAATTGAAGCTTCAATACGAAACGATTCGTTTTCGCTATTCACTCGATTCATCCGGCGACGCATCGAACGAATCAAAGGGCCGCGAGCATGATCGTGACCGCAAGTAGTGTGTGTGATCTCGTGAACTTGTGACAACGCCTTCTTCTTCAGTCGCGATCGTGAGATGCCCCATGGACCGATCAGACGATTCCGTCATCTATTGGAACGAAAACGTCACCCTCAGGCGATTCCTGGCCGTTTCGTCGTTGCTCTTGATCTGGATCGGCTGTGATCTTGTCCTGCATGGACTGGCGCATCAGGGAATTGACGAATTCGAGTTCTGGCGACGCATCGATACCACGACGGGCATCCCCTTTTCGCGAACGATTTACGAATGGTTGCCCGCCGACTCATGGCGACTGCACCTCTACACCGCGTACTCATTGCCCGGCTTGGGATTGATCGCTCTGGTGCTGCTCGATCGACTGATTCATCAAGGGAAAACGGGCCTGCCTTGGGGAATCACCGCGTGCGGGGGATTGTTTATCGTCGGGGGGGCCGTCTTGGACATGGCGGTGACAGTCGCCCATAGCCCGAATCTCGAATTGGAAGGCAATCCCTACGTGCGAATCTTGCTCGATTCACAGCATTCGCTGGCATTCGTGTATGTCCATGCGTTGTTTACACAATCGCTTTACATCACGTTGTTTTGCGGAATCTGGATCGGCTTTCTCCGACACCGCCAAATTATTGTCGCCACGATCTCGTCCGCGTCTCCCAACTCGTCACTGGAATTCCTCAAAGCCGCAACAGGGGGAGCACACTTGACCGTGCGTCAATGGCTGTTTCCCATCCGCTTTTCCGAAGCCCCGCTGCTGTACCATTACATTTGGTTGATTGCGATTCCAGTGGTTTTCGGAATCAGCCTCTTTCGATGGTACGCGGCGATGGAATGGATCGGCCTGGTCGAGCCAACGGATACCACACGCGTCTGCGTGATCCTTCACGGCGTGTTCAGCACGCTCGTCCTCTACCTGCTCTCGCTCTGGCGACTCTACAGACAATCTGCAGAGTCGATTGTGGAAACCAGTCGATAACGGAAGCAGCCGGCCACGTTCTGGGGACTGGCCTGCATTCCCAATTGTCCGGATTTGAATTGCGCAGATTGAACAATTTTTTCCCACACCTCCGTGGTGAAAATTCGGTCTCCGACACGACGCTCCAGAATCTCAGATGAAGAGTCGCCGGGCATACGCGTCAGGAGAAGACAGTTGACGCATTCTGCTGCGGTTTTGCGTCACGGCGATGGCGACCCATCGAAGCAAAGACCTTAAATCGTGGGGAATTCACGATTCATCGGGGATGGCACGACCAATGCTATCAATTAGAATCTGCAGTTCGCATTATCGTCTGGCCCCTTGGCCAAGGTCATCAGGCGAACCGTCTATCCCATGCGTTGATTTCAAAGGGTGATTTCGTACCGGCACTTATCTATTCAGTCCCAAACGCATGGAGCTCCCGCAAGATTTCCCCTCTTGCGGGAGATTTTTTATGGGCAGAGGCCAACTCAGACGCCGACCCTGAATCCGAACGAGGCCAGCCCATTCGAAGCACAGCAATGGAATGGGCCATAACGCTGCCGTTCATGTCTCGATTCAACAAACGCCATGATCTTCAGCGTTGGTTGATCACGACCTCACCAAGCTCTGAGCGACCGAGATGATCGGGCGCCCCCCCCCCCGTGCAAAGGGCCTTACGCGACTGCCGCCTGCTCGGCCGACGTCGCGGGCACTCGTTTTAAAAGGAACAGCGCCAAACCACGGCACACGGAGGAGGCCGCGAAGACCCACAGATAAGAATTCGCCGAAACCCCCAACCCGTTGAGAATGCTGGCACCAATCACGGAGCCGATCGCAAGGGCCAAACTGTTGGCGACGTTGTACAACGTCAACAGACTGGTTCGTTCGGCTTCGGGAATGGTTTCGAAGAACAGTAACACCAGCGCCAGCTCGTACGCGGCCCAAGCGGTCCCCGCCAAAAGCTGTAACACCAGCAGCCAGTAGTAGTTTGAGCTAACGTCCCAACCAATTGCCAAAGGTGTCAGCCCCAGCCCACCAATCCAGAGCAGCCGATGAGCCCCCATTCGATGAGCCACTCGTCCCCACCAGGGCAGTGTCACAAATTTGGCAAGAAACGAGGAACCAATCAACAAGGCATAGTGGTGGTACTCGTAATGCAATTCTTTGAGCATATACGGCACAAAGAAGGGCCCCGAAATAAAGACCCCCACCTGCATGGCGACTGCGAACACCAGCAGTCGCCCCGACGCCCCGCGCGAAAAATGATGCCACTGTTCGCCGAGAGTTAGGAATCGCATGTCTTGCGGGATCGGATAGGGCTCGCTTTGCAGAGCCAGACAGGCTGCAGAAATCACACGGCAAATGAGAGCCGTCGCAAAGAGTGCCGAAAACACACGTACTTCGGCTCCATACATCTGCCCCGCTTTGAGCGCGAATCCGCCCATCAAGAACCCGGCCAAGGTCATGATCTGGACCAACTTGGCGCGACGGGCGAAGAATTTGGGCCTGATATGCCGAGGGATGATTGTCCCTTGCCACGTATTCCACGCAGGGCCACCACCCAGACTTGTCGCCCAGTAGAGCGACGCAATCACCAACACCGCCGCGGGTGAGATCGTTCCCGCCCAAGATGCCACGATGAGCGGAAACAGCGAGGCGGCTTGCAGTGTCGCACACAACACCACCCAGCGTTTGTGAGACCCAAGAATCCGGATCGCATCCGGCGAAATCAACTGCAATAGACTTCCCAGCAGCTGAGGAACAGCAGCAATCAATGCCGCAAACACCTCGCCCATGCCGATCGCCAGCACGAAGGCAGGAAGAAATGTTTCGCCAATACCGACCGTCACACCATTCGCGGAGCCATCGACGACACTGAGTTGCAGGTCACGTTTGAGCACTTCACTGGGTGGCGAAATCGCGGTCCACTTCGAAGTAATGGGAGGGACCAACCGATTCAAAACCCGCACGGACGACACAATTTCCTCGCTCTCTTCTCGATCAAGACTCACCGAATTCGATTCGGCCGACGACACGTCAGGCAGAGACACAAAAATCGGTTGAGGTTCATTCAAATACACCAGTACAATCGCTTTTCGCCGTATTCTCGGCGAACATTTACAAAGATTATCGGTCGTGTGTGTACTGCAAATCCGCTCGAACGCCCCATGATGCAAAATCGCTGCCGACGGACCGCGAACTTCAACTCATTACATTTAGGTGGCTTTTGGCCGCTTCGAAGTTGGTGTTCACGACTTTGCTAAGACGACTGCAAGTCGCGAAGGCAGCAACATGCATAGAATCAGGGCACCTGCTTTCCGTGAACAGCCTGAAATCCGCGAAAGAGACTTCACCCAAGCCCATCTGATGCGGCCTCCAAGCATGACGAAACCAATGCCCGGCACTTGCAACGGCGACTGCACCCACAGCAGATTCTTGCCGCCCTGCATAAGATACTCTGTCGATCATGAAATGACGAAGAGCGATTTACGAAGACTTAATAGAACTCGTCTGTTCTTCACAAATCCGCGGTGAGATCAAAACTTGTAACATCCGACAGTCCAATATCTGATCAGAGCGACAAGGATTTTTTCAGAGGAAGCCCCAGTCACGATGCCGGAACTCCGAATGAATCTTGTATTGGCAACGCGATCATCGTCTCAGACATTACCTCGAACGATCCGCATCAAGCTTTTCTTTTGCGTGTTGGCTTCAGGAGTGTTGATGTCGCAGGTGTCGCCTGCCGCGGAAATGGCGTCGGCCCGGCGAGGATTCGAGTTCCTTCGAACTCATGAATATCTGCCACCGGACTTCGACGACGACGTCTTTGACGAACTGTGGACTGTCTGGCCCGAGCAAGACCGCAAAGCGGCGGAATCCGCCGACCCCAGCACCCGACGACGACTGACCTTTTCCTACTACGGACTGATCACGGCGCCCGACGATCTTGATGGAAAAAAACCGGCGTTTGGATATGTTGCGGCCGATCGCGGCAACTGGGTCATGAACTGCCTGGCATGTCACGGCGGAAAAGTCGCCGGACGAGTCATTCCAGGACTTCCCAATTCACACACCGCGCTGCAGACGCTGGCGGAAGATGTGCGGACAGTCAAAATTAAACAGGGCAAAGCACTCGCTCATTTGGACTTGGGCTCGTTGCAAATGCCGCTCAGCACCACAAATGGAACAACTAATTCGGTTGTGTTTGGAATTGTCCTGGGTGCCTATCGCAATCCCGACATGACAGTCGATCTCCAGCGCCCGTTCCCACAACTCGTCCACCACGACATGGACGCACCTCCCTATTGGAACGTGAAAAAGAAAACATCACTTTACGCCGATGGCTTTTCGCCCAAAACGGCGCGCCCGCTGATGCAATTCATTTTGCTACCGCGCGTGACTCCGGCTCAGCTGACCGAGTGGGAGCCCGAATTCGCAGACATGCTCGCCTGGATTGAATCGCTCGAAGCTCCCAAGTATCCCTTTGAGATCAATCGAGAACTTGCATCACGCGGCGAACCAATCTTCACCAAGAACTGCGCCAGGTGCCACGGAACATATGGCGCAAGCGGTGTTTATCATCAGCAGACGATCGACATTGATGAAGTTCAAACAGACCGATTGCGCCTGTCGTCCCTCTCGCCAGAACACCGTTCCTGGATGAAAAAAGGCTGGATGAGCCGCTTCGGCGAGGACCCCGTCGAGACGAACCCGGTTGGATACGTCGCACCACCGCTCGACGGAATTTGGGCCAGCGGACCGTATTTCCACAACGGATCGGTTCCCACTCTGTGGCACCTGATGCACCCGGAAACTCGTCCCAAGGTTTGGAAACGGACAGAAGACGGATACGACGAACAACGTGTCGGCCTGGAAATCAGCACCTTCGACGAAATTCCGCGGACGGCCAAATCCCCCGCAGAACGTCGCCGCTATTTCGACACACGCCTGCCAGGAAAAAGTTCCGCTGGCCATTTGTTTCCGCAAACCTTGACCGAGTCCGAGAAAGAAGCGGTCTTGGAATATCTGAAAACCTTGTGATCAAGGCACAAAAAATCCCAGAAATCTCCACGGGTGACGCACCCATTCAGCCGATCGCAGTCGGCCATCCGGGCATTGCAGTGGACCGGGTTTGCGTGGAAATCAGCGTGACTGGCTCGCTTGGAAACTGCGATAATTATCCGATCAGAGAATCTTGGTACCAAATCTTTGAGATCAACGGTTGAATGGATTGCGAATACACGTTACCTTTCCCGTTCCGCAAAAACCGGGGACGGTCCCGTTTCGTGTTTGCGCTATACGGTTTAAGGTCTAAGTTGTGATTGCTCCTCGCACTACATTCTTGAAGGCGGCCGATCGCGGTCCCGGCGGAAATCATCAGCCAAAGTGGTATGTCGTCGACGCAGACGGAATGACCGTTGGTCGTTTGGCGACGCGGTTGGCAACAATCCTGATGGGTAAACACCGTCCGGACTACACCCCGCATGTGGACACTGGCGATTACGTCATCGTGGTCAACGCCGACAAAGTTCGCTTCAGCGGCGGCCGCATGGCTCACGATGAATTCCCCTACTTCACCACAAAGATGGCAAAAAAGAGCTATGTGTGGTTTACGGGATGGCCTAGTGGACAACGAACCATTCCTGCGATTGACCTTTGGGCCAAGAACCCAACGGAAATCCTGACGTTGGCCGTCAAGCGAATGCTGCCCAAGAACGCGTTGGCAGCGCACATGCTTGCCAAGCTCAAATTGTTCAAGGGCCCAGATCACACACATCAGGCTCAGCAGCCAGAACCGCTGCCAGCGCACTTGGCACCGAAGTAACGACGCCAGTTGACGTTGCCACGATCGGTTCAGTCTTTTTCCCATTTTCTTTCCGTTGAGCATAGATCCGATGGACGACACGACCACAACGACGACCACGCCAGAACCCACCGAATTGAGCTTCTCTTCGACGCCTGAGCCTGTTGTGGCCGCGCCGGAACCCGTTGTCGTGAAAATCCACGGCAAGCTCGATCGGAATGGCGTTGCGATCGGCACCGGACGACGCAAGACGTCTGTCGCTCGCGTCCGCCTTAAGGCTGGAAACGGCGCCACCTCGATCAATGGCCGCCCGCTGCAGGAATACTTCAATAACATCCGCGATCTGCAGATGATTGAAGCACCGCTGCGAGCCACCGAAAAGCTTGGTCAAGTTGATTTGTGGGTGCGAGTCAGCGGTGGCGGCACCACTGGACAGACCGGTGCGATTGTCATGGGTATTGCCCGTGCTCTTGAAGCCCTTAACCCCACGTTTCATAGCTTGCTGAGCGAAAACGGCTACCTCACGCGAGACAGCCGAATGGTCGAACGCAAGAAATACGGCTTCAAGAAAGCCCGCCGAAGCCCGCAGTTCTCGAAACGCTGACCCCACTCGGGACGTTCGCGTCTCGGTGTTTGCTGCGATCTAAAGAGCCTGAGCCTTCTCTAGGACTCTTGAACACACGCCCCGCCCGGATTTGACTCCGTGCGGGGTATTTTCTTATGTCGAATCACACGCCCCAACAGATCAGCGAGAATCGACGCAGTGACGCGTGCCCGCTGATTGACCATTTCCCGGCATCACGCCCTCCAGACCGCTTGTGAGCAGATTGCTCAGCATTCCCGAAGTCATTCCGCGTTGTGATGGGAACACGGATGGACCAGTCACATGCATCATCGACCGCACGGACATACAAGCGACTGCTTCAGCCTGATCTCAAGCTGATGCTGATCGAGAATGACGTCGTTGGACTGCAGCAGTTCTGCGAAGTCTTAAATCCCGCGATTGTCGCCGAAGTGCTGTTCGGGCTGGATCCGGCATCCGCGTGGCGTGTGTTGTCGTCGAGTGACATCAAGCACCAGGCCGACATTTTTGAGTTCCTGGAGCCGACGCAGCAGATCGAACTTGTTGCCAACATCGACCGCCAGCACCTGTCGAAGCTCATCGAGGCCATGTCGCCCGATGATCGCGTTGACTTGATGGAAAATCTGGACGAGGTGCAGATTGAAGCGCTGCTACCGCTGATCGCCCAGGCCGAACGCGATGAAATTCGAAAAATGCTGTCGTACCCGGAGGATTCCGCCGGGTCGATCATGACGACGGAATACGCCTCACTGCCAGACGGAATTCCCGTCGGCGAGGCACTGAACCTCCTGCGGCAGCAGGCCCCCAACCGGGAAACGATCTACTACGTGTTCGTCGTCGACGCTGGCCGCCGGATACTGGGCGTGATTTCGCTACGCGAGCTGATCTTGGCTCGACCATCGGCCCTGATCGCCGACATTATGACCCGCGACTTCATTTCCGTACACGTCCGAGATGACCAGGAAGAGGCCGCTCGTCTGATCGCGCGTTTTGACCTGATTGCCCTGCCAGTTCTCGACGCCGACGAACGCCTGGTGGGGATCATTACGCACGACGACGTCCTGGACGTGATCCAGGAAGAGGCCAACGAAGACGCCTATTTGCAGGCCGCGATCGACCCATTGGAGCACTCGTACTTCTCGACTCCGCTGCTGACCATTGCCTTCAAACGCGGCGTATGGCTGCTATTCCTGTCAATCATGGCCCTGGTCACCGCCACCGCGATGCGTTCGTTCGGAGACCGGGCAAAGTCCAACGAGTGGCTGGAATGGTTTCTGCCACTCGTTCTCGCGAGTGGTGGCAACACAGGGTCTCAATCGGCAACGCTGGTGATTCGTGCGATGGCCGTCATTACGATGAACCGGCGCGACAAGATTCAACTGGCAACACGCGAACTTTTGACTGGATTGATTCTCGGCCTGACGCTCGGAGTGTTCAACTGGCTGGCCCTGCAAGGGCTGTTCGGTCGTGATCCCATCCAGTCCGGCGTTGTCTCGCTGACCATTGCTCTCGTCGTAACGATGGGCACTGTCGTGGGATCGCTCCTTCCCATTTTGTTCGACCGACTGGGTATGGACCCGGCGATCATGTCGAATCCGCTCATTGCGTCGCTGAGCGACTTTATGGGTGTGGTGATCTATTTCAGCGTCGCAATTTGGCTGCTGGCCTGACCATCCGCCGGCGCGATCTCTGATTGATTCCCATTCTGCAACTCGCAACGATCGCGTGAGGGACTCTCGCGATCAGATTTCACGTTTCTGCCCTGCAACCTGCAACACCTCTGAAAGGCCATACCATGAATGCACGTGATGCCCTGAAGCTTTCCATCGACATGGGAAAAACCATCTGCCTTGGATACCTCGGTGACCTGACCGACGCCGAACTGATGAAACGTCCCTGCCCAGGCTGCAATCACATCAACTGGCAGGTTGGACACCTCATTGCCAGCGAATACGGAATGATGATGGGACTGTTTCCAAACTCGATGCCGCCGCTCCCGGACGGATTCGCCGAGAAATACACCAAGGAAACCGCGAAAAGCGACAACCCGGCCGACTTCGACAAGAAAGCGGAGTTGCTGGCCCTGTTCGAGAAAACCCGCGCTGCCACGCTCGACCTTCTTTCGAAAGTCACCGACGCGGATCTAGATAAGCCAACGGGCGTTAATTACGCCCCCACCACCGGTTCCATGTTCGAACTTCAAGGCAGTCATTGGCTGATGCACGCGGGACAATGGGCCGTGGTCCGCCGCCAATGCGGCCGACCACCACTCTTTTAGACCGACTCAGCCCCCATCAATAGTGTCTTCCGCCCCGAACGCACCGGAGATCACCGATACATCAGCAACGACAAGGGAGTCCGGCAAAACACATGAACACGCGTATCAACATCTTTATCTCCTTTTGCACACAGAAGATGCGATACAAAACAACATCGCTCCAGGCGTCTACGCTGTTGAACTCGTCCGATTTCACAGGATCTGCGGGCGGGTTTCCGAGCGGCCCAAAAAAAGTACCAACAAATCTTTGCCCCATTGATTGACAATAAAATCCACGACGATATATTTCCGCACCGCCACACGGTTGAGACGCAAACGCGACGCAAACCCAGTGGTGGACAGATCTTTGAAAACACGGTTGGAGAGTTTTGAGAATCAGTCTTGTCGTATTGATGCGGTTGCTGGCCGTGCGAAGACCTTGTTCTCCATCACTTAATTGTGATGAAGACAAATGACCAAACCGAGTCGTAAGACTCATCGGTCAGTCAACACATGGCTAGCGGACAAACCCAGTGCATACAACACTGAATCTCAAGCTGCCTGATTTATCAGCGGTTTGTGGTTCAGTTCGGAAACACTACTCAAAGGGTTTGATCCTGGCTCAGAATGAACGTTGGCGGCGTGGATTAGGCATGCAAGTCGAGGGAGAACCCGCAAGGGGGACACCGGCGAACGGGGTAGGATCACGTAGGTGACGTACCCCC